>NZ_JBEZNQ010000043.1:0-75457 GCF_040653315.1 Streptomyces sp. NPDC047981
AACAGGCACCGAACGTCTACGAACAGCAGTCAGCTACTCTGACACTTGCCGCATAACGACACGAACAGGTGTCCACCTTTTGGGGACAAGGCCCCTTCTTGTAGTACCCCTCGTCACCGCCCGGCACCATCTGCAGCTTGAGTTCGGATCCGAGCCGCTTGTTGAGTCCCTGCCAGTACAGGTTGTCGCCGACGGGCAGTACGACGTTGCCGTTGGAGAGGATCCCGCTGACCGGCTTGCCGTCGCCGGGGGCCTTCGTGACGATCCTGACCGGGTCGGCAGGGTAGCTGAAATAGCCGGCGTTGGCACGGCCCGGCTTGGCGACGAGGTCGGGCTTGACCCCGGCGTACGGGGTGTAGTTCGGCAGGTCGGCGGCCGAGGTGGCGCTCGGACCACCGCTGGAGACACCACTGGAGCAGGCGGTGAGCATCGACGGGCCGACAACGGCGGCCGCGGCGGTGGCTGTCGCGACGCGCAGCAGGCTGCGGCGGGAGGTGTGGTGCGGCATGAACGTCGGTCTCCTGTTCACGAGGGGGCTAGCCCTTGACGGCGCCGGTGAGGACGCCCTTGGCGAAGTGGCGTTGCAGGAAGGGATAGACGACGAGGATCGGGACGATGGAAATGACGAGGATCGCCATCTGGAGCGAGGGCTGGGCGGGCATGTTCTCCAGCCCCACCTGTTCTTCGCCGAGCTTGCTGGCCTCGACTACGTAGGTGCGAAGTACCACTTGGATCGGCCATTTGGCCTGGTCGTTGATGTACAGAACGGCGTTGAAGAAGGCGTTCCAGTAGCCGACCGCGTAGAAGAGGCCGACCACGGCGAGGATCGCCTTCGACAGCGGCAGCGTGATGCGGCTGAAGATGTGCCACTCGCCGGCGCCGTCGATACGGGCGCTCTCGAAGAGTTCCTGTGGCAGGTTCATGAAGAACGCCCGGACGATGACCACGTTGAAGGCGCTGATCATCGTGGGAACGATGAGCGCCCACAGGGTGTCGATCAGGCCGGCCTGCTTGACCGTCAGGTACATCGGGATCATGCCCGGGTGGAAGAGCATGGTGAACAGCACCAGGAGCAGCATCCACCGGCGTCCCACTGTCCTTGGGTTGGCCAGGGAGTACGCGAGCAGCGTGGTCGCGGTCAGGGAGAGCACCGTGCCGACGACCGCGACGAAGAGACTCACGCCGATGGCGCGGGTGACCATGCCGCCGCCCAGGATCGAGGCGTAGGCGTCCAGTTGCAGCCCTTCGGGGAAGAACACGAAGCCGCCGGCGTCCGTGACCTGCTTCTTGGGGGCGAGACTCGTGGAGACGACCCCGATGAAGGGCAGCACGACCAGTGCACAGGTGAGGGTGAGTACAACCCCCTTGAAGAGCCGCATTCCTGGCGAGGGCAGGGCCTGGCCCTCGTGCATGCGTGTGGTGCTCACTTCTGGTACACCCCTGCCTCGCCGAAGATATGGGCGATCTTGTTCGCGGAGAAGACGAGGACGACGCCGACCAGTCCCTTGACCAGCCCCACTGCCGCCGAGACGCCCCACTCGCCGCCTCGGACACCGTTGTTGTAGATGTAGGTGTCGAGGACCTCTCCCACTTCGAGGCCGACGGCTTTCTGCTGCAGGATGATCTGCTCGAAGCCGACGGACAGGGAGTCGCCCAGCTTGAGGATGAGCAGCATGATGATGATGCCGCGCATGCCGGGCAGGGTGATGTGCCACATCTGCCGCCACCGCCCGGCTCCGTCGACGCTCGATGCTTCGTAGAGCTCCTTGTCGATCTGTGAGAGCACGGCGAGGAAGAGGATGGTGGCCCAGCCGGTGTCCTTCCAGATCACCTGCGAGGTGAGCAGCGCGACGAACGTGTCGGGGTTGCTCATGATGTCCAGGCCCTGACCGCCGTGCTGGCGCAGGAAGTTGGAGATGTATCCGGTGCCTCCGAGGACCTGTTGGAAGATCGCGACCACGACGACCCAGGACAGGAAGTGCGGCAGGTAGAGGATCGACTGGACGGTCTGTTTGACGCGCTCCGAGACCATGCTGTTGAGCAGCAGGGCCAGGGCGATCGGCGCTGGGAAGACGAACAGGGTCTGAACTGCCGTGATGAGCAGGGTGTTCTGCAGGGCGTCGAGGAAGTAAGGGTCACCGTTGATCAAGGGTTCGAAGTTCTCGAACCCCACCCATTCGCTGCCTTGGATCCCGAGAAACGGCAAGTAGTCCTTGAACGCGATGGCGTTGCCGAGGATCGGCAGGTAGTGGAACGCGACAAAGAGCGCGACGCCCGGCAGGGCGAAGAGGAGCAGCATCCGGTCGCGGCGGATCCTTGCCCAAAGTGAGTGGTGCGGCGGTGCGGACTGCCTCTGCTCACGTTCCGTGGGACACGAGGCTGTCGGTATCTCCTCACCGCGGTCGGGTACGACGGCGGTCTGTTCGGGCATGCCTGTACTCCTTCAGCGCCCCAGGGATCGAGCGGTCCGACCCCCGATGGGGGCGTGCGCAGCAGAATCCCTGCGTATCTTTCTTGTGTCAAGAAAGCAGGAGGAAGTTCTTCCATGCACCTTCTGGCGCCCGAACTGTTCCTAAATGCACAGGAATTGAGCCCCTTGACGGCCCGCCAGGCGACGTCTCACCCGCTAGACAGTTCCTTGACAGGGAAAAATAACAAGCGCCACACTCAGCGACGCCGCAGCGATCTCAACCGCTGCTCTGTCGAGCGCCTCCCCCGTCAAAGGAGCGAATGACCGTGCACAACGACGCC
This sequence comes from Streptomyces sp. NPDC047981, assembly GCF_040653315.1. NCBI lineage: Bacteria > Bacillati > Actinomycetota > Actinomycetes > Kitasatosporales > Streptomycetaceae > Streptomyces > Streptomyces sp. NPDC047981. Next base: position 2,752 of record NZ_JBEZNQ010000043.1, read on the forward strand.
CCCCGATTCAGAGCCGCAGTGGTCGGTACGGGAGCCATCGCCGGCGCGCATCTGAACGCGCTCAGGGCCCACTCACGCGAGGTGGAGCTCGTCGCCGCAGTCGACGTCGACACCGGCCGCCTGGCGGACTTCATACGTGCGGCGTCCGCGCTCCCGGGCACGGGTCCGGGCTGGGACATCGCCGGATACGCCGACTTGGACGAGATGCTGGACGAGCAGCAGCCCGATCTGGTCCTCATCTGCACCCCACCATTCCTGCACCATCAGCAGACGGTGCGGGCCCTGCGGGCCGGCTCCTGGGTGCTGTGCGAGAAGCCGGTGTGCCTGTCCCTCGCCGAGCACGACGAGATCACCACGCACGAAGGCGACGACCGAGCGGCCGACGGCGGGGCGGCCGGGGGCGGCGGAGCGGGCGGCCCGTTCGCCTCCGTGGTCTTCCAGCACCGGTACGGATCCGGCGCGGACCATGCCCGCCGTCTCCTCCTCGCGGGCGAGCTGGGCAACCCACTCGTGGCGCACTGCCAGACCACCTGGTACCGGGACGCGGACTACTACGCGGTGCCCTGGCGCGGACGTTGGGCGGCGGAGGGCGGCGGACCGGCCATGAGTCACGGCGTCCACCAGGCCGATCTGCTGCTGTACCTGCTCGGCGACTGGGCCGAGATACGGGCCATGACCGGTCGGCTGGTGCACGGCGTCGAGACCGAGGACGTGTCCACGGCCCTGGTGCGCTTCGAGAGCGGCGCCCTGGCGACCGTCGTCAACAGCGTCCTCTCACCCGACGAGCACAGCCGCATCCGGATCGACTGCACCGACGCAACCGTCGAACTCACCCACCTGTACGGGCACTCCAACGACGACTGGGTGTACACACCCACACGGAACGCCGGCTCCGACCCGGAACGCGTCCGCCGCTGGCGCACCCCTTCGGCCGACGTCCCCAGTTCACACACCGCGCAACTAGACGTGATCCTCGACGCGTTGCGTTCGGGGCGCCGCCCTGCGGGCAGCGGTGCCGATGCGCGCCGCACGCTGGAGTTCACCGCCGCGCTGTACAAGGCGGCGTTCACCGGAAGCCCCGTCCACCGGGGCGAGATCGGCCCCGGAGACCCCTACTACACGGCCATGCACGGCAGTCACCCCGACTGGGCGCCCGAAACGAAGAAGGACCAGGAGTGATGAACGCGCACCTCACCATCACGCACACTCATGGCGAACGCGTCACCGTGTCCGCGGCCGGGGCAGACCTGCTCAGTTACGTCTACAAGCCCGACCCCGACCCCTACGAGGCGCCCAAGCCGTACATCCACCCGCTGCGCACCCTGTCCGGGCGGCTCGTGTCCGGCTACCGGCCCCACGACCACCGCTGGCACAAGGGCCTGCAGATGTCCGCGAGTCATCTGTCCGGCCAGAACTTCTGGGGCGGCCACAGCTACCACGGACCCGAGCACGGCTACCGGGACGTACCCGAACAGGTCGGCTCGCTGCGCCACGACGGCTTCGAGGCCTTCGACACCTCGGATCCGACGCGGTTGCGGTTCACCGAGTCCCTCACCTGGGTCACCCACCATGGCGACGCCTGGGCGCGCGAGCGCCGCACGATCGAGGTGCACTCGGCCGAACTTGCCGAAGGCGCCTACGTCGTCGACTGGACGACCGAGCTGACCAACCTCCGGTCCGAACCCCTGCGATTCGGCTCGCCCACCACCGCCGGCCGCGAACGCGCCGGCTACACCGGCCTCGCCTGGCGCGGCCCGCGCGCCTTCACCGGCGGCGACGTCCGCACACCGGCCGGCTGTGGGGCCCCGGGCGAGGAGGGCGCGGCCAAGGTGATGGGTACGCGGTCGCCGTGGCTCGCCTTCACCGGCACACACGACGACGTCGACGCCGCCAGCACGCTGCTCTTCGCCCACGCGCCCGAGAACGACGACGCGATCCACGCGTCGCACTGGTTCGTCCGCTCCGAACCCATCCCCACGGTGGCGCTCTCGTGGGCGTTCCATGAGGAGTTCGAGCTGCCGCCGGGTGACAGCTTCCGCTATCGCTACCGGGTCGTGGTGGCCGACGGCGCGTGGGACGAGCACCGCGCCTCGAACTATCTCGGCACGCATACCTGGTGATGCGCAACCCGCGATACCCGGCACGCCTGACACCACGTACCGACCTGGAACGGAAGGACCCGCATGAACGCCCCACCTAGCGCCCGGGCCGCCCATCAGCGCGAACTCGTCCCAAATGCAGGGCTGTCGAGCGCGACGGCGACGGACTGGATGGACACCCTGTGGGATCCGGACGCCGCACTGCTGCGCGCCACGCCCTCGCTGGCCCCCCACACCCATATGGTCCGGGAGACCATCTGGTACGCGGTCGGGCTGCTCAGCCGAGGCGGCGCGGACGACAGGACGCGTGCGGTGGAGGCTGTCGAGAGCGTGCTGGCCAACCAGTTCTCGCAGCCGGGTCAGGTCGCCCACGGAACGTGGCGTCGCTGGCCCGGCGAGCCGGACCCCGGGCCTGACGCCGCCGAATGGCGCGACTACGACCCGAACTGGCGGGAGTTCATCGGAACCGCCCTCCTGCTGATCCTGCACGAGTTCGAGGACGACCTACCCGCTGCCCTGGTGACGAAGATCGACCACGCTCTCGCGCTGGCGACCGCGGGATCGCGGCAGCGCGGAGTCTCCGCCGGATACACGAACATCGCCTTGATGGCGGCGTATCTCTACGATGGTGTCGGCCGACGCCAGGACCGGCCCGAGCTGTGCACGGCAGGTGAGGCACTGGCCACCGAAGTGCATGCTCTGTGGGCGAGGACCGGCACCTTCCCGGAGTTCAACTCGCCCACGTACTACGGCGTGGATCTCTATGGGCTCGCACTGTGGCGCGGCCTGTCAGCCTCCCCTGTGCTGCGCGGGACCGGCGCCGAGATGGAGAGCCGGCTGTGGGAGGAGATCGCCGACAGGTACCACCCCGAGCTGCGCAACATCGCCGGGCCCTACGACCGCTCGTACGGAATGGACCTCCAGCGCTACGCCTCGCTGCTCGGACTGTGGATCGAGCTGGTCACCGCGGGCGCGCACGCTCCCCTGCCCAGCGGCGGTCCCGACGGTGCGCAGCACGCGCACGACTGGTGCTTCGCCCCCTGCTTCGCCCTGCTCGCCGCCGTGCCGACGCAGGAGATGAGCAAGCGGCTGACCGACTTCGCGGGGCCCCGCCATGTGTCCACGACCGTCACGGCGGCACCGCACAGGGTCGCCACGTCGTGGATCGGCGAGCGGCTTCTGATCGGCGCACAGGACACGGGCTCCGCTCAGGAAGCGGGCCGATTCGTCGAGACGTGGACCTCTCAGTACTGCCCTGTGGCCGTGCACTGGAAGGAACCCGGAACCACCGGCGGTGTGCACTGGTTGCGCGCGGCGCCCGGAACTCCGGTCGACGCTCGGGTCGACGAAGAGGGGGTTCTGAGACTCGTCCACCGTGCCGGACAGAGCGACGACTCCCCGCTGCGCTTCGAGGTCTGCGCACCGCAGACCGCCGACGAGCACATCACTGCCACACGTTGGGAGTTGCCAGGGGTGACGGTGCAGGTGGCACCGGCGCAGGGGACCGATGCCGTGATCTCCCGGTCGGGCGAGGTGCTGCACATCGAGTACGTCCGGACCGACGCACCCGGCGACGGCGAGACCCGGTTCGTTCTGCGGTTCGCCACGCACTGAGTCGGCTCCACCCCTATTCGGGGTGGAGAAGGGCGCCGGTGGGGGCGATTGCCCCCACCGGCGCCCTTCTTGTTGCTGCTGCAGCGCTACGACCGGGTGTGGAACCAGACGGCGGTGTCCGAAGGCACCAGGCCCTCGTCGAGGGGTGAGCTGGTGAGTACGGGTTCTGCGTGTGCGGGGAGCCCGACAGAGTCCTGGGAGAAATTGACCAGGCAGTGGAAGCCGTCGCCGCGGGAGAACGCGAGCACCTGGTCGGGTGAGGGCAGCCAGGTCAACGTACCGTCCCCCAAGGCTGTTTCGGAGCGACGGATGTGCAATGCCCGGCGATACAGCTCCAGCATGGAGTCCGGGTCGCCGGTCTCCGCCGCGACCGTGTGGTTCTTCCAGGCCGGCGGCTGAGGCAGCCAGAGCTCGCTCTGTGCCTTCGGAGGACTGAAGCCGAACGGGGGCTCCTCCCCTTCCCACGGCAACGGGACGCGGCAGCCGTCGCGTCCGGGGTCCTTGCCTCCTGACTGTTGGATGGCCGGGTCCTGCCGTTGGTCGAGCGGGATGTCCTCGACCTCCCAGAGGCCGAGCTCCTCGCCCTGGTAGATGTAGACGCTGCCAGGAAGGGCGAGGCTGAGCAGGGCGGCGGCACGAGCCCGTCGTATGCCGAGTTCGAGGTCCGTGGGGACGGGCTGCTGACGCTCGACGAACGAGGTGTCCGCGCGGCCGTACCGCGTCACAACGCGGGTGGCGTCGTGGTTGCCGAGGACCCAGGTCGCGGGCGCTCCCACCGGGGCGTGCTGGGCGAGGGTCTCGTCGATCACGGTACGGAGCGCGGCGGGCTCCCATGTAGCCTGCAGGAACGGGAAGTTGAATCCGGTGTGCAGCTCGTCCGGGCGCAGATAGCGGGGCAGGGACTCCGGTGAGACCCACAGCTCGCCCACGAAGATTCGTTCGTCGGCGTAGGAGTCGGAGATCCGGCGCCAGGCGCGGTAGATCTCGTGGACTTGCGGCCGGTCCGCGTCGGGAGCCGGCGCGCCCGGTGCGAGCGCGGCCTTGTCGGGCAGTCCTTCCTGCTTGACAAGCAACGACGCCACGTCGATCCGGAAGCCGTCGACGCCTCGGTCGAGCCAGAACCGCAGGATCGACTCGAACTCGTCCCGCACCTGCGGGTGTTCCCAGTTCCAGTCCGGCTGCTGCGGAGCGAAGAGGTGCAGGTACCACTCCCCCGGGGTGCCGTCGGGTTCCGTCGTACGGGTCCACGCCGGCCCGCCGAAGCATGACTGCCAGTCGTTCGGCGGCAGTTCACCGTGATCACCGCGGCCGGGACGGAAATGGAACAGCTCACGCACCGGGGAACCCGGGCCGGCGTGCAGGGCCGCACGGAACCAGGGGTGCTGGTCGGAGCAGTGGTTGGGGACTAGGTCGACGATGATCCGCAGGCCGATCCCATGGGCCTCGGATATGAGTTCTTCGGCCTCGTCGAGAGTGCCGAACAGCGGGTCGATGTCCCGGTAGTCGGCCACGTCGTATCCGGCGTCCGCCATGGGCGAGACGTACCAGGGCGAGATCCACACCGCGTCGACGCCCAGACCCCGAAGGTGCGGCAGTCTGGCCCGGATGCCGGCGATGTCACCGATCCCGTCGCCGTTCCCGTCTGCGTAACTGCGCGGATAGATCTGGTAGATGGCCGCTCCGCGCCACCAAGACGCGTCCGGCGTCGTCGATGTGCTCATGAGGTCTCCTGCTCGTGAGTGGGCTGGGAAGGGCAGATCGAAACGCCTCGGATTGAGGCAGGCGCGCAGTACGGAGTGGGAGCTGGTGCTCGAATACCGGGGCGACGACGCTCGCGGGAACGAAGGCTCGGCCGAGCCCTGGTTCTCAGACCTTGCGTGCGGGGCCGGGAATGTGCGTGCTTCCCGTGAAGATGCCCTGCAGCGCCACGGCACCGGCGCCGCGAGCCCAGGTCTCGTCCGGGAGGGGTCGGGCCACCAGTTCGTATGTCCCGCTGCCCGGAAGTGTCTGAGCGGCGAAGGTCTCGCGCACTGTGCTGAGGAGCAGATCGGAGGCGATGAGTCCTTCGCCGGACAGGATGAACCGCTCGGGATTGACGAGGTTGGCCAGCGTCGCGATCCCCGACCCGATGGCAGCCCCCGCCCGGGTGAACGCCGCGACCGCGGCCGGGTCCCCCTGGCGCGCGAGTTCTGCCGCACGGGCCATGTCGAGGTCCGACGGACCTCCGGCCTCGGTGATGGAGGCGAGGATGGCCGGGTCGGACGCGATGGTCTCCAGGCAGCCGCGGTTGCCGCAGCGGCACCACCGGCCCCCTGGAGCGACCACCACGTGTCCCAGTTCACCTGCCGCGCCTCGGGCACCGGGCATCAGTCGGCCGTCGAGCACCAGGGCGCTGCCAATGCCGGCGCCCACGGTCACGACGGCGAACCAGGGGACGTCCACGCCTGCGCCGAACCACTGCTCTGCGACGGCGAGGGCGTTGACATCGTTCTCGATGGTCGTGCGCAGCCCTGTCTCCGCCTCCAACAGCTCGGCGAGCGCGACGGACTGCCAGCCCAGCATCGACGAAGTCCGCAGCGAACGGCCGGTGTTGTCGATCTGGCCTGCCAGACCGACACCAAGGTCGAAGGTCCGGGAGCCGAACGCCTCGTCCATGGCAAGCAACTGGCGTACGAGCTCCCCCGTGCTATCCACCACGGCGGGCACCTGCGTCGACTCCAGGTGGGCGCGCCGCTGGGCCACGACGCGGCCCGAGAGGTCGACGACGACGCCGATGAGCTCGCGTTCCATGATCTTGACGCCGACGGCGAAACGGCGGTCGGGTCGAATGCTCAGCGGGACGCGGGGGCGGCCCCCCGTGGAGCTGCCCTCGTGCTCGTGGACGTACCCGGCCTCCAGCATCGGGGCGACCACCTTGGTGACCGTGGCCTGCGACAGGCCCGTCAGCACGGCGAGCTCGCTCCGGGCTAGCGGCCCCTTGGTGATGATCGCCCCGAAGACCGCAGCGCTGTTCCGGTCGCGTACGGCGTACCGGTCGTCGAGGATCGTGTCGCCGGGCCCCATGTCCACCTCCGCACAACGCTGCACCAAGTCGCTTCCGGGTGTGATCCTCCAGCATCTTTCTTTCCCGTGTCAATAAAGCATCTCGGGGCATACGACGAGCCCCGGACTCTCAAGCAAGTCCGGGGCTCGTCGTGCGGTTTGACCAAGCGCCTTAGGGCCGGAGGTAGAACGAGCGGCGGCGGTCCAGGGTCTCGGCCCGCGTAGGCACCGAGGCGCTGGCGCCCGGGCGCTCCACCGACAAGGAGGCTGCGGCGCAAGCGACCTCCAGAGCGAGGGCAGGGGCACTCCGCTCCGCCGTGGCTGCGGCGAACGTTCCAGCGAAGGTGTCTCCAGCGCCGGTGGAATCGACGGGGTCGGCCAGAGGGGCCGCGGCCCTGATCGGGCCGTTCGTCCCGTTCACTCCGCCTGGTCCTGCTGCGGCCAGCTCCGCACCGTCCGCGCCGAAGGTGGTCAGGATGGCCACACCGGCCGGGATGCCGGCTTCGGCACGCCGAAGATGGGCGGCCTCATGCTCGTTGACGATCAGGACCGAGGCCGCTTCGAGCAGCTCGGGCGGAAGATCTCGCGCCGGAGAGACATTCACCAGCACCGGCACGCCGTGCCGACGGGCGGTGACGGCGGCTTCGGTCGCGGTGGTCGGCGGGATCTCCAGCTGGCACAGCACCACGTCCGCCTGCGCGATCAACTCACGGTCGGCGTCCGTTAGTCCGGTCAGCGAGCCGTTGGCGCCGGGGATCACGACGATGTGGTTCGCCCCTGCATCATCGACGGTGACGACGGCCGTACCCGTATCGGTGCCGGGCACGGTCCTGCAGTGCGTCGTATCGACACCGCGCCGCCGCAGGGCATCGAGGAGCACGGCGCCCGACGGGTCGTCGCCCATGGCGGCGATCAGCGAGGTGCGGGCGCCGAACGCCGCGGCGGCGACGGCCTGGTTGAGACCCTTGCCGCCCGGTTCGCGGCGTACGGAGGTCCCGAGCACGGTCTCGCCGGACTGCGGGAGTTCGGGAGCCTCGGTGATCAGATCGAGGTTGGCACTGCCCACGACGACCACCCTCGGCCCACCCGCCGCAGATGCCTCACCCCCGGCTGTGGAGGCTTCGCCATCGGCCGTCGCGCCGGCCAACGCTACGGTGCGAGCCGCCAGGTCGGTGAAGCGCACACCGTCGAACCCGGGCATGCTGGTGGCAAGGCGGTCACGGAGCGGGGCGATCCAGCGCTGCGGCAGCGCGGTCGCGCCCAGCATCGTGCCGACGACCGAACCGACGGTCGCGGCGTTGGAGTCGGTGTCCCAACCACCGGAGACCGCATGGCAGATGCTCGCCGAGTAGTCCCCGCGCCCTGACGCGAGCGCGAGCGTGACCAGCGCCGCGTTGTTGAGGACGTGCACCCAGTGCAGATGGCCGTAGCGGGCATAGAGGCGGTCGACTCGGGCTTCGAACTCGCCGCCTTCTGCCGCGGTTTCCCGGGCGAAACGCACCGCCTCGGCGAGACGGCACTCGCGTGGGACGACCGACAGCGCGGCATCGAGCACCACGTCGACGTCATCGCAGACGCACGCGGCGGACACCAGTGCGGCGGCGAACATCGCGCCGTACACACCGTTGCGCGTGTGGCTCAGTCGGGCGTCCCGCCAGGCCAGTTCGGCCGCTCCGCGCACATCGCCGGGACGCACCCAGCCGTAGACGTCACCGCGGATCTGGGCGCCGATCCACTCGCGGTACGGGTTGCGCACGGTCGCCGTGTCCGGCGGTGCGACACCGTCGAGGAGGTTGCGGTAGGCGACGCGCTCGGCGGTGAACGCGCGGCCGCCGGGCATGTCGGTCAGCCACAGGTCCGCGACATCATCGGTGGTGAAACCGTGGCCGTGGCGTTCGAGCAACGCGAGGGCGATCAGCGGGTAGTTGAGGTCGTCGTCCTCCGGCATGCCGTCAATGTTCTCGGCCAGGCTGGTGGTACGGCTGCGGCGGTTCCACGGCCACCGCCGGGCGACGTCGTCCGGCAGGCCATCCGCGGTGAACCACTCGCTCAGCGGCCAGCGGCCGGTGGCTTCGAGGATCTCGCGGATGCCTTCGCGCGGGATCTTCTCCACCGGCTTGCCCAGCAGACAGCCCGCGGCACGTCCCTGCCAGCCGCCCAGAATCCGATCGGAAAGAGCGGCCGCCTGTGGGAGGGCGGGCAGAGCGGGGACCGGGGGTGCCACCGCGAAGATCCCGGCGAGGTCGTCGGGCTCGGCCAGCGCCTGGGCCGGGTCGACGGGCAGGGCCGCGAGTTCGTCAGACAACTCGGCAGCGAGAGCCCTTAGTTCAGGTGACGCCGCAGGGTGTGACGCCCCGTTGTGCGGCCCGGTCACCGACCCGCCGGCCGCGCTCCAGCGCGCTGCGACCGCGGCCACGTCGCGGCCCTCGTCCGCCGACTGCTGAAGCTCATGCGCGAGGACGTCCTCCGGCTGTACCCAGGTCACCCTCATCGCGCAGCGCCTTCCGCCTGGCCGGCCAGCTCGGTGAAGGCCGTGGTCGTGGCCGCCGCACGCTCCTGGTCCCGCGCGAAGATCTCGCGGGCCACCTGCGCCATCACACGTCCACCGGCCTCCAGGTCCAGTCGGCTGGCATCGCCGATGTCCGTACGCCACTGGGCGGGCACCGCGTCCACGCCGTACAGCGCCCCGGAAATCGCGCCGGCCATGGTGGCGATCGAGTCCGCGTCACGCCCGTAGTTGACACCGCCGAGCACCGAAGCCCGGAAGTCGCCGCGGCCTGCGACCAACATGCCGAGCGCTACAGGGAGTTCCTCGATAGAGTGCAGCCGGGAAGGCCTGTGCGCGGCCATGCCCCGCTCCCGGTAGGCGTCGGCGACGAGGTCGAACGGCCGCACCGCAGCGCGCAGCGCGTCGTACGCCTCCAGGGGGTCGTCCACGTTCTGAGCTTGCTCGCAGACGGCCTCGATCGCGGCACGCGTGCCGTCGTGGGCGACGGCGAGCGCCGCGTCGACCACGGAGGCGACGCTCGCGCCCGGAGACAGCGCTGCGGCCACCGCGGCCGCGAAGACACCAGCGGCTTCCCGGCCGAAGCTCGACTGGTGGGCCCCGGCCCAGTCGATCGCCTCGGCGTACGCGGCCCTCGGATTGCCGGCGTTGGCGACACCGGTGGGAGCGGCGTACATGGCGGCGCCGCAGTTGACCGCGTTGCCGACACCGGCCTCACGCGGATCTACGTGGGCGTAGTGCAGTCGCGTGACGATCCACTTCTCCGCGAGGAAGACACGGATCAACGGGGCGGCCTCCCGCTCAAGCTCCGGAATCCACACCTTCTCACCGATCATCAGCGGCACAAGGAGCTCGTCGATGTCGTACGCGTCGAGGTGGTCGCGCTTGGTTTCGTACACCCTGACCAGCAGATTGGTCATCAAGGTGTCGTCTGTGACGTGCCCATCGCCCTTGTGGTACGGCGAGATGGGCTTGAAGTCCTGCCAGTCCGGACGGAAGGGTTCGACGATCCCGGTGACCGGACCGCCGTACCGGGCCCGGATCTGCTCGACCGACCAGCCTTCGGTGGCCCCGCCCAGGGCGTCGCCGACGGCGGCTCCGGCGAGTGCTCCGATGGCACGGGATTCCAGGACGTTCATAAGGGTGCTCTCCGTGAAGTGATGTGTGCGCAAGAGAAGCTGACCGGTCAGCTGCCGGACAGACCGGTGCCCGCGACGCCCTCGGTGAAGCGGCGTTCCAGAGCGAGGAAGAGAACGAGCATGGGCAGCAGGATGACGATCCCGGCGGCGCTGAGGAGCGCGTAGTCGGTGGTGTAGCCGGACTGGAAGGCGTACAGGCTGGTCGAGACGGGCTGTTTGGTCTCGTCGTTGAGGAAGGTCACCGCGAAAAGGAACTCGTGATAGACGTTGATCGCGGTGATCAGCGCGACGGTCAGCAGTCCGGGCCAGGCCACGGGCAGGACGACACCGAAGATGGTGCGGAGCATGCCTGCGCCGTCCACCCGCGCCGCTTCCTCGAGCTCCTTGGGCAGAGCCTGAAAGAACGACCGCAGCAGAAGGGTCGCGAACGGCGAGAAGATCGCGATGTAGACGAGGATCAGGCCGATGAGCGAGTCGTAGAGCCCGATCTGGGCCCAGATGAAGAACAGCGGCAGCAGGAACAGCTGCTTGGGCATGGCGCCGCCGACCATGAGACCCGTGACGACCCCGCCCGAGCCCTTCGGGTGCAGTCGCGCCAGCGAGTAGGCGGCGAGACCGCCGACGAGGCAGACGCCGGCCACCGAACCGACGATCACGACCAGGCTGTTGGTCAGTCCGGCCGCGAGGTTGGCCTGCGTCCACGCCGTGGTGAAGTTAGACCACTGCCAGTGCTCGGGCAGGGCGAAGGGGCGCTCGCTCAGTTCGCTCTGCGTCTTGAACGCCGTCAGCACGACGAACACCAGCGGACCGACGGCGAAGACGAGCAGGAAGGCGAGCGGCACATACGGCCACGAGGCGTGCCGCGCGCGGCGCCGGGGCGTACGTACGCGAAAGCTGGATGTGAGGGTCACAGTTCCCATCCCTTGCGGCGGCGGAGGAGGTAGTACACCGACAGGACCGCGACGGCGATGAGTGCGATGAGCACGCCCATCGCACAGCCGTATCCGGCACGGTTGGCGGAGAAGGAGTCCCGGTACAGCACGGTGCTGAGCATGTCGCTCGCGCCGCCAGGACCACCGCCGGTGAGGATGAAGATGTAGTCGAAGGACATGAAGGACCAGATGACGGTCTGCAGGGCGAGGAAGACGAAGGTGGGCCGGATGCTCGGCAGGGTGATCGACAGGAACTGGCGCAACGGGCCGGCGCCGTCGAGCTCGCTCGCCTCGTAGACGGACGGGTTCACCCCCCGCATCGCGGCCAGGAAGATCACGAGCAGAAAGCCCCACCACCCCCAGGTGGTGACCACACCGACCGAGCCCAGCGCGAGATCCGGGTCTCCCAGCGGATTGATGTCGAACACGCTGCCGATGCCGGTGTCCGGCGACAGCAGCACGCGCCAGATGGCGCTGTTGAGCACCGCACCGATGACGTACGGAACGAAGAAGCAGATCCGGAAGAGAATCTGGAAGCGTCGGATGCGGGTGAGGAGGAACGCACCCGCGAGTGCCATGGCCATCGGGAAGGTGAGGAACCCGACGGTCCACAGCAGGTTGTTGCCCAGCGCGATCCGGATCTCAGGGTCGGTGAACATCGTGGTGTAGTTGTCGAGCCCGATGAAGCGGGCCTCGCCGATCCCCGACCAGTCGGTGAACGAGTAGTACACGCTCAGCAGGGAGGGAATCGCTACCACGAGGGCGTTGATCGCGATCAGCGGGGTGAGCAGCACCCAGGCGGCGCGGCCCGTGGAAGTCGCTCGGCGCCTGGGCTTGTCCCGATGGCTGCCGGGCCGGTGAACGAGGGGGCCCGCCGGGCGGGCCGCGGTCGCGGTCATGACGGGCTCGGCACGGCCGGGACCTTGCCGCTCCTGCGCTCCGACGTGAACAGCCGGTCCAGCTGTGCGCAGTACTCGGCCGGTGTCAGCCGTCCCGTCAGGACGTAGTCCATGCCATGGTAGCAGAACGTCATCGTCTCCGGTGGCAGGAAAGTCCATGTCGTGTAGCCGTTCCGTTGGGCTTGTGCGAGTTCGGTGTACAGACGCGCCAGCCTCGGGTCGGTGCCCTTGACGAAGTCGGAGGCGGCGAGCGGAATCGGCATCGGCTGGAGCCCGACGCTCTTGAAACCCGCGAGCTGACGCTGCGGATTGCCGACGACCCAGCTGAGGAACTCGGCCGCTTCCTCGGCATGCGGGCTCTTGCTGTTGACGCTCCAGGTGCCGCCGACGGCGAGCGTGAACGGCGGTGCGGTGGTCTGCGAGGGGGACAGGGACGGAAGTGGCGCCCAGTCCCATGCCGCGTCCCGGCCCGACTCGTGGAAGTAGGGAAGGAGCTCGGCGAAGGCCCATGAACCGGTGTGCTCCATCGCGACCTCGCCCTTGGCGAGTTTCGAGTAGAGGCTCTCGAAGGTGTTGGTGAAGTAGTCCTCGACGCCTCCCCCGTACCAGCCCTTGTGGAAGTAGCTGTTGAGGAGCGTGATGGCGTCCACGAAGACGGGATCGGAGAAGCGTGCCCGGCCCGTCAGCGCCTGGTGGACGGCCTCCGGTCCGGCGAAGCTGTTGAAGGCGATCGTCACGAACCACTGGCTGACATCATGTGCGCTCGCCGAGCCGGCGCCGATCGGGATGAGGCCGCGGCCCTTGGCCTCGGCGCAGAGCTCCTCGAAATCGTCCCTGCTGACGGGGACCTGCCAGTCGTACTTCTCGAACGTGTCTTTGTTGTATACGCACAGGAGGGTCTCGTAGGCGTTGGGAACCGTGTAGAGGTGCCCGTCGACCCGGCCCGCGTCCAACGCCCAGGGCAGCATCCTCGACGCCCAGTCGTCCCTGCGCGCGATGGAGTCGAGCGGCACGAGGTAGCCGGCCTTGGCGTACTTGACAACCTGTGCGGTGGATCCGGTCTCGATGAGGTCGGGTGCCTTGCCGGCGGCGAGGGCCGTCTGGACCATCCGCTCGAAGGAGCTGGTGGGCTTCGACTGGAGTGTCACGGGGCGCCGGGCCGTGCGGTTGTAGACATCGACGAAGCCGCGCTGGAAGTAGCCGCGGGTCTCGGTGTTGGAGAACTTTCCCCACATCCGGAGCTCTTGGGCGGACGGTTCACCGCCGCACGCGGACAGGGCCGCGGCCGACAGGCCCGCCCCTCCGACGGCCGAGAGAAATCTGCGACGGGACAGGGACACCTTCGTCTCCGCTCTGGGGGATGGTCGGTTGCGTATCGGGTCGGTTGTGTACGTAATCGGTGACGCGCGGGCATGACGGCTCGGCGCGACCGTGCGGATCACGCAGGGCGCGTGAGGGATTGCGTGCATGGGTCGTCCGCGTGCAGGGGCGTCCGCGTGCGTCGGTCGCTTGCCGCTTGCGTCGATCGCCTACGCACGTGAGGAAGTGGGCGTCAGCACTCGGCCGGAGGGCCGTCAGCACCTGGACGTGGGAGAGGTGGGTCCGTCAGCTCCGGTCCATGAACTGGTCGACGGATCGGCTCGACTCCCTGACGACGAGCGAGGGAACGACTTCCCGACAGGCCACCGGGCGCTCATGGTCCTCGATGCGCTCCCGCAGAAGCTCGACTGCGAGTCCCGCCCTCTCCTCGGCACCCAGCGACACCGTTGTCAGCGGCGGGTTGCACATGGCCGCGAGGTCGGTGTCGTCCATACCGGTCACCGCCACGTCCTGGGGAATGCGCAGACCCCGCTCGGTGAGTGCACGCAGTGCGCCCATCGCGATCAGGTCGTTGGCGCACACGATCGCGTCCGGGGCGTGCTCCTCCAGGAGGGCGGCCGCAGCCAGGTATCCGTCGTGATGGTTGAAGTCCGCGCACTCCATGACCATGCCGGGTTCCACGGTGCACCCGCGAGCGCGCATCGCCTCCTCGAAGCCTTGCAGCCTGATCCGTCCTGGCGCCGTTTCGACAGGTCCGTTGAGCAGCGCGATCCGTCGGCGGCCCATGTCGGCGAGATGCCGCACCGCCAGTCCGATACCCAGTCCGGAGTCGGTACGCACGCAATCGACGTCGGCACCGTCCGGGAGATTGCCGATCACCACTGCGGGCATCGGCAACTCGGCGAGGGCCTCAAGGAGTTCGTCCCGGGCGCGCACGGTCTGCAGGATCAGGCCGTCCACGGTCCCGCTGCGCAGGCTCTCGACGAAGGCCAGCTCACCGTCGGTGTCAGTGCCTGTCGAGTACAGGACGATCCGGTAGTTCGTCGGGCGCAGGGCCGCCTCGACGGTACGCATCATCGCCACATAGGTGGGGTTGCCGATGTCGGCGACGGCAAGCGCCACCTGGAAGGTGCGGCCTGCACGCAGACTGCGGGCGAAGGCGTCCGGTACGTAGGACAGCGCCTCGGCGGCCTCAGTGACCCGCTTTGTCATCTCGGGCGTCGCCGGCAGCCCGTTCAGCACCCGGGACACCGACGCGACGGACACGCCTGCGCGCTCCGCGACCTTCGCAAGTGTCGGCTTCGGCGTTCCTGCCATCGTGACCCCATCCTGCTCCCGGCGATCCTTGCCGGCGACGTTCTGCAATCGTTCTTGTAAACGTTCTTGTAAACGTTCTTACGGAAGTCTGCGGCAGCGTCCCGATCTCGTCAAGAGGGGGCCGGAAGCTGCGGCCACGTCATCCCCCGCGCAGCAGAACGGGCCCCTGGCCCGGGGGATGGTCGACCTCCCGGGTCAGGGGCCCACACCCCCGCGAAGTCAGGCTTTGGCAGCGGCCTCGCACTCGTCGACATCCCCGCCTTGCGCCTGGCGGCGCTCAAACCCGTCCCTGTCCCCTCGCGCGTCACGCGGCCGCACAACATGGCCACAGGACCGGACCGACAACTCGCCGAGTTCGCGCAGTAGGTCACGCTTCGTGGCGACGCCGCCGAACGCAGACGTCTTGACGTATCCGGCGCCGACCTCGCCCAAGACCGGACCGTCCCCGCAGGCGCGGGGTCGACCTTGGCCCCCTCGGTGCGGCGCTTCTGTGCTGCGGACCATCCCCACAGGCGCGGGATCGGCTTCAAGAGGCCTTCGTCAGCTCGCCCCCGTGAGGGAGCATCCCCGCAGGCGCGGGGTCAACGTGTGCTCGGCGCCGGCCACGATCTGCTCGGCCGGACCATCCCCGCAGGCGCGGGGTCGACCCCAGCCCTCGGCGCGCGCATCGCGAGAACTACGGAGCATCCCCGCAGACGCGGGGTCGACGTGGAGGAGATGACCGTCGACCAGCTCAAGGCCGGAGCATCCCCGCAGGCGCGGGGGCGACCGGGCCGTGCGACGCGGTGGCCGTCAGCGGCGCGGAGCATCCTCGCACGCGCGGGGTCGACGAGCACCCTTCGACCTCCGGGATCCCGGAATCCGGAGCATCCCCGCAAGCGCGGGGTCGACCCGCCGGGCCCCGGCCTCGTCCAGCCGTGCCCCGGAGCATCCCCGCAGGCGCGGGGTCGGCTCCTTCGCCGACCAGAAGATGTGCTTTACCAGCGGAGCATCTCCGCGGGCGCGGGGTCGACAGCGGGTCCGCGGCGGTGCTCAGGTCGGGCGCCGGAGCATCCCCGCAGGCGCGGGGGCGACTCGGTGGACCAGTCCTCGCGCGCGACGTCGCCCGGAGCATCCCCGCAGGCGCGGGGTCGACCGCACCCTGGCCAAGCGGGGACACAAGGACGGCGGAACATCCCTGCGGGTGCAGGATCGACGACGAGTCGCGCGATCTTCTCATCGGGGGGCGCGGGACATCCCCGCAGGCGCGGGGTCGACCGCGGGGCACCCTGCCGCCGGTCGTGGCGGACCGGAGCATCCCCGCAGGCGCGGGGTCGACCTCGGCACCGCCGTGGCGCTCGCCCTCATGTCCGGAGCATCCCCGCAGGCGCGGGGTCGACGGTGACGTCCTTGTCCTCCACCTCGACCGACACGGAGCATCCCCGCAGGCGCGGGGGCGACTCGGGGGAGACGCCGGCCATGCTCGCTGCCCTCGGAGCATCCCCGCAGGCGCGGGGTCGACTGGTACTCCAGCAGGATGCAGGTACCGGTGTACGGATCACCCCTGCAGGCGCGGGGTCGACCGCACTCCACAAGCTAGACCCTAGGGTCTGTGCGGATCATCCCCGCAGGCGTGGGATCGACCCCGTGGTGCCCTGGCACTTGATCGGACCGGCCGGATCCTCCCCGCAGGCGCGGGGGCGACACTCCGGCGGCCTAGATGGGAACCCAGACGTCCGGAGCATCCCCGCAGGCGCGGGGTCGACCAGGGATTCCAGGGCACGACCGAGCGTGCGGGTCGGAGCATCCCCGCAGGCGCGGGGTCGACTTCACGACGACCGCGAACGCTGCCTTGCAACGCGGAGCATCCCCGCAGGCGCGGGGTCGACCTGTCCGGGTGCGGCACGTCGGGGCTGTCGCGGGGAGCATCCCCGCAGGCGCGGGGTCGACACGATCTCCTGCCGTACCGGCTCGCCACACCACGGAGCATCCCCGCAGGCGCGGGGTCGACATAACCGCTACCCTCGGCCCGAAGATCGCCGCCGGAGCATCCCCGCGGGCGCGGGGTCGACGTCACCACCAAGGCCCTCGCGCTCGCGGAGACCGGAGCATCCCAGCAGGCGCGGGGTCGACTTTCTAAACGGGGTCTGTGCTCATCGTTCTCGCGGAGCATCCCCGCAGGCGCGGGGTCGACCACCAGGACGGCCAGGCCGTCACTGACTACACCGGAGCATCCCCACAGGCGCGGGGTCGACGACAGGCCCGGCGCGGTTCCGAGCTCGGTCTTCGGACCATCCCCGCAGGCGCGAGGTCGACTCGTTCTTGCGGGGGTGCTCGCGGCTCTTCTTCGGAGCATCCCCGCAGGCGCGGGGTGGATCAGGCGCCCGTGTCGTACGGCTGGCCTGACAGCGGAGCATCCCCGCAGGCGCGGAGTCGACGACGACGGTCTGCGTGACCTCGAACCCACCGTTCGGAGCATCCCCGCAGGCGCGGGGTCGACTTGTGCACACCGGACGCGCGGTCCGCTGCCGAGGGAGCATCCCCGCAGGCGCGGGGTCGACCTCGGCGTGGCGCCGTTCTCGTAGAACTTGCCCAGAGCATCCCCGCAGGCGCGGGGTCGACTTGACCACGCCGGTCTTGATGGACTGCCAGTGCGGAGCATCCCCGCAGGCGCGGGGTCGACATCGGCCACGTCATCGGCGGACTCGTCTCCGCCGGAGCATCCCCGCAGGCGCGGGGTCGACCGCCCGGGCCAGGCCCCGGTGCCGGCCTTCGACGGGGCATCCCCGCAGGCGCGGGGTCGACGTCTTGTCCCACCACAGGGGGGTGGTCCACTGGGGAGCATCCCCGCAGGCGCGGGGTCGACTGCATCCCGTTGGTGGAGCTGTAGTAGCCCTGGGGAGCATCCCCGCGGGTGCGGGGTCGACGTGGCCATGATCCGCGCGTAAAGGTCGATGATCGGAGCATCCCCGCAGGCCCGGGGTCGACCGCGTGTGAGTCGCCTCAGTACCCCCGCCTACGGAGCATCGCCGCAGGCGCGGGGGCGACACGGTGGAGGCGCCTGTCGTGGAGGCGGGTGCTGGAGCATCCCCGCAGACGAGGGGTCGACAACGCGGGCTTGATCGCGTTGTCCTACAGCCACGGAGCATCCCCGCAGGCGCGGGGTCGGCACCGGATTCAACGCCGCCGTCGCCCTGAACACCGGAGCATCCCCGCGGGCGCGGGGTCGACTCCAAGGCGATGAAGAAGCAGCTCGGCACGCTCGGAGCATCCCCGTAGGCGCGGGGTCGACAGCCCGGCGTAGAGGGCGGCGGGGTGGTGGGCCGGAGCATCCCCGCAGGCGCGGGGGTCGACCGAGTCATCGAGCGCACCGAGGGCGGGAAGCTCGGAGCATCCCCGTAGACGCAGGGGCGACCGGGGGCGCGTCGTCATCGAACTCCGCTCGTTCGGAGCATCCCCGCGGGCGCGGGGTCGATGTCTGGAGTGACACCAACGGTGCAGGTCCTGGGAGTCCGCCTTCCACCCGATGTCGGGCACGGGTGTTCACTCTCTATCGGGAAGCGGGGCGAGGGTGAGCAGTCCGCAGCCGTATGCCTTGGAGGGGCCGATGCCGGCAAGGAGGCGTTCGGTGAGGAGTGCGGCGTCGGTGATGCGCAGGCTTCCCTCGAAGGTCACGGAGTTCATGACGACGTGGGCTTCTTTCGCGGTGCCAAGGCCTTTGCCGAACGAACGGCGTTGGCGCTTGGTGATTCGGATGTCGCGGGGTGTGTCGTCGTCCGGGTCCTGGGTTTTGTCCAGGTGGGAGGCGGTGGGGACTTCGAAGCCCCACCGTTCGGTGCGGCTGAGGAACCAGTTGAGTTGAGCCGTGGCGGTGCGATGCCCCAGTCGGAAGCCCCGCCGTCGTTCTCCGGCTTCGATGCGTGTCTGCTGCAGCGTGGTGGGCTTGTCGGGACGGCTGGTGTTCTGGACGGGGTTCGCGGTGAGGCGGAAGGCGAAGCTGCGGCCAGGAGCGAGTTGCTGCAGGAGCGGGGCGTAGTCGCGTATGGCGTAGTGCTCGCCGTCGGCGTCGGGCCATCCTGCCTGTTCGACCAGGTGTGTCCAGTCCGGCTTGTCCGTGGTGAGTACGAAGAGCTGGGGACGGTGGGGGTTGTCGGGGTCGAGACGCCACAGGGTGCGTGCCTGTTCGGGTAGGCCGGGGACGCCTCCTTGGACCGCGGCGTGCATGGCGCGCGGGCTGGCGAGGAGTTTGCGGCTTTCGGCGCGCAGGGGATTGATGCGGATGCGGGAGAGGTACGGCATGTCGGTCACCAGCCCAGGAGGGCGAAGGGGTCGTGGCCGCCGGTGGTCTGCGGCCGTGCGGGGTCGGGGGTGAGGCCGGTGGGAGCTTCGAGGTAGGTGTGGCGGGTGCGGCGGGTGGTGAAGGTTCGGCTTGTGGGGGCGAAAGACAGGGGGACGTCGTCGCGGACTTCGTCTCCTTCCGGGTCGTCGAGGGTGGCGGGAAGGTCGACGTGAGCGGCGTTACCGTTCTCGCGCCCCCACCGCTTGCGCACTGCGGCGGATGCCTGCCACGGCTCCGCGCGCAGCACGTCTTCGAGCGAGCCGGTGCGCTGTCCCAGGACCAGCGGCTGGGCGGGGGCGCAGGATCGGCGGCCGAGGGCGAGGGGGAAGGCGGGGTGGCGTACGGCGTGGTCGAGGGTGGTGATGAGCTCGTGGGGGCCTTCCACGGCCGCCAGGAAGATGGCGTCCTGGAGGTAGAAGCGTTGGGTGATGTGGGTGTGCTTGGCGGGCGAAGTGGGTTTCTGTAGCCCCTTGGCGGTCACGGCGGCGGAGAGCAGTGGCTGGCCGCGGTAGTCGCTGACGGTGTGGTAGTCGCGCAGGATGCTGCCTGGCTGGTCGATACGGATGCCGAGTCCGAGCCCGGCGAGGTCGTCCAGTGCTGCGTAGCGGGAGCGCCCCGCAGCGGCGGCGAGAAGTCCGACGACTCCGGACTTGGTGGGTTCGGGCCGGGTTTCACGGCGGTTGAACGTGCTGCGGTCGCCCCAGGACTGGAGTGGGGCGGCGAGCCGCAGCAGGAGGACGGAAGTGTGGTCGGACGAAGTCACGCCTCTTCCCCCAGGGCGGTGGTGATGCGGGCGCGCAAGGTGGTGCGCAGGTCGGCGAAGGTGACGGGTTCACCAAAGGCCTGAGTGAGGGTTTCGGCGGTGTCCTTGGTGCGGGGTTCGCGGGTCGTGAAGGTGTGACTGGCCGCACCGTAGAGGGGGGTGTCGCCCCAGACCTGCATGGCGGTGATGTGCTCTTCGGCCAGGCGACGGGCCGAGTTCGCCTGGATACCGGCTTCCGCCGCGACAGGCTCTTCGAAGGCGGAGACCAGGTTGACGGGCTGGTCGGTGCGCACGACGACTGCCACGAGGCTGGGCCGGGTTCGGTGGGCGAAGGCGTTCTGGTAGCCGGTGGGGGTGGAGAGGGCGAAGCTGTCGACGAACCGGTCGAGGGCGTCGAGGGCGGCTTCGGTGTCGCCGCCAAGGTTGTCGGTGAGCTGGGCGAATCCGACCGTGGCGTAGCGGTAGAGGGTGGCGGAGTTGAAGCCGATGGTGCCGATCATTCCGGCGCCGGTCTCGTCCTGTTCGTTCTGGTCGTCGACGGCGGTGAAGTAGTCGAATTCGAGCTGTGTCTCGTGGGTGGACAGGGCGTGGGCCACTTGTACGGCGGCGTCGACGTTGAGCTTGGGGATGTCGGCGACCATACGGCCGAACAGGGCGACGCCCACGGGGTGTCCGGTCCTGAAGCTTTCCGCGACGGGCAGTTCCTTGACTGCTTCGGCCAGAGCCTTTTCGCCCAGGCCGACGAGGTCGGCGGCGCGGTCGGTGACGAGGTCGGCCACGGCGTCGAGCTGGGCGTTGCCGTAGAAGAGGAGGTAGGCGGTGTCACCGGCCTTCTTGCCCTGGCTCAGGCCGAGCTGAGCGAGCAGGGCGGCGGCGATCCGGCCGGCGTTCTCGCGGTCCAGGCTGGTGTTCCGCTCGATCCTAGTGCTGAGCTCGTTGGTGATGCGCTTGGTGCGGGTGGCGCGATCGGGCTCGGGGGCCTGGGCGTCGAAGTGCTGGCGGGATGCGCGCTTCCACGCCTGGGAGGAGACGCGGGAGCGGCGTACCCCACCGTAGATGGCTTCCTTGGGGTTGCCCTGGTCATCACGGTTGAGGTTGGCGGGCGGGACCGTCTGGACGACGTGCAGGTCGATGTAGAGGCGCTGAGTCATCGGGTTGCTCCAAGTCGAATGTCGAGCGGGAATCGGTCGTCTGCGGCCGTTGCTCATGCGGGCGCGCCGTCACCTGGGCAGCTCTGCGGGCCTGGGCCTCGGGCAGGCTGTTGGTCAGCGGCCCGATCGTGGAGCCGTCGTCCTCTGGGTCCAGCCGTAGTAGTCCAGGCCCCAGCGGCGGCGGACGCGGGAGCGGGTGTCGGGCCGGCTCCATTGGTGGATGTCGGAGGCCAGGCGGTCGTAGTCGAGGGGCTGCTTGATGTCCTTGAGCTGGGTGATCAGGCCGCGTAGCCGGAGTTGGAGGCCTGCCGTGGCCGTTGCGGAGAACGCCTGCTGAAAGCGCGAGTCCACTGCCTCGTCGCTGGTGCGGTCGTGGCGCCTGAGTTCGAGCATGGCCCGTCCGAGACCGATGCCGTCCCGGTGCATCGGCGCGTTCTGGCTCTGCTGGTGAAGTCCGTAGAGGGCGAGCGCGATGTGCTCGGCCTCCTGCTCGGCCGAGACCTCTCCGCGGCGGGCGGCGAAGTCGTCGACGGGGCAGGTGTAGAAGGGGAACATCTCCAGCACGGTTCCGGCGGGACGGCCCAGTCCTCGGCGCAGCACCGCGAGGTCCTCGCCGGGCGGACGTTGCTCCGCCGCGTTGCCGCTCTTGCGGCGCCAGGTGCCGTCCGCGGCGGTGTAGCGGTGCCAGATTCTCTGCTTCGTGAAGTCTTCTTCGGTCATGACCGTGTCCAGACGTGATGAGGGACGCTGTGCCGTGAAGGCGTGTTGGGGGCGCCTTGAGGTGATGGACGGATTGCCTCGGCTAAGGGCATGGCGGATGCGGGGCGCCCTTGCAGGGTGTTTGGTCAGTTACTCGCTGTCCGGGAGGGTCCCGTTTCTCCGGGCGGCGGCTGCCCGGTGCAGGATCTCCGCACGGCGTTTGAGGAAGGACGCCTCGGCCAGCGAGACACGGTGCGTGCGCTCGGGCTTTCCCTCTTGGGAGACGCTTCTGCCCACGAACGCTCCGATGGGTACCGCTTGCAGGAGGCGATCGGCGACCTCCCAGCTCCGGCGCCAGGCAAGCTGCTCCCAGGCGAGCTGGCCGGCCTCGATGCGCTCGAGGTCCTCCACGCCTCTGATCCCGATGAGCAATCGCCGCACCAGCGGGTCCAGGGCATGCAGGACGAGTTCGCCGGGACGCTGTCCTTTGTCCCAGGGGATCGGTTCGGTGCCCAGGGCGCGTCGCAGGTCAGCTGAGAGGTGGTTGACGGCTGTGGCCAACTGCTCGGCCTGTTCTGCCACTTCGAGGAGGGCGGAGCGGACGTCGCTGTCGGCGTCGAGCGCGGCGAGTGGGAGGGGCAACGCGTCGAACATCACGTCGTCAATGACGGCGGACTGGTTGCCGTACGACACACCGGAGAGTTCTACGCGCAGGGGGTACGCTTCGCCGAGTTCGGGTGCCAGGGCGCCGGCCTGGTCGAGGAGCTTGCTCGTGGCGAAGCCACTCGTCTTCTCCCCGGCGTCCCGGGATTGACGCTCGGGTGCCAGGAGCGCATCCAGCCCGCGCCATGCGGCCTTTCCAGGCTGGAGACGCAGAGGACGGCGCGGCGGCGCGGCGCCAGCTTTACTTCTCCCTGGGCTCCGGCCACCGGTCGGTTCCACGCGCCACATCGTGTGCGGCTCGGTTTCAGGTGTGTGGGGCATCCGGTCACCCGCGGCGACCAGTACGCGGGTCACGCGCAGGCCTTCATCGGTCTCTTCCGGGAAGAGTCGGATCCGGCGGGATTGCCACGTCCACAGGTCGAGGAGTCCTTCGGGCGCCCGCTCCTGCCACTGGGCAGTGCCTGCCGAACGCGGATCTGCAGGCTCGCGCCTCCTCCACTGCGGCAGGTCTGCAGATGTCGGCGCCGCCCCGACCGGGATGTTCAGCAGCAATGTCTCGAACAACGTCCTGCCGACGAGCAGCGTGACGCCCATCTGTCCGAGCGGCGAGGTCGGATTTCCGGTGGTCTTGCCCGCTTTCGCCTTGGGATCGCCCACGGCGCCTGTCTTGATCGCTGCGGTGTCCCAGCACTGGGTGTGCACCAGCCAGTGCGCCGCCTGCGCCGGCGTCAACGAGAAGGAGTCGCCCTCCGTACGCGAGGCGAACAGCGGAACGTTGTTGCCGGTGGCGGCGGTCGCGACGATCAGTCCGGCACTCTTCGTCTCCCCCTTCGCATTGCGCAGCCCGGCTACCTGCCCGAAAGGCCGAACCGGACTGAAGAGGTCGAACAGCTCGCGGTGCGCGTCCAGATAGTCCGTCAGCTTGAGGCGTTGCTCAGGCGTCCACCGCCCCGCGGAGAACCAGCGCATCCACTCGCGCTCGTCTGCAGGACGACCCAGCGCGTCAACGAGCGCGGGCAGCAGCACCTGCCGGAAGACGGCCGGCCTCTGGGTGGGCACCTCCACTACTAGGTCACCGAACTCATGGGCTTCCAGTAACGCTGTACGCAGCGAGCGTTCCTGTACCGTTCCCCCCTCTGCTGACGGCAGGAGTAGCCAAGGATCGTCCGTCAGGAAAAAGCCATGCGCCATCGTTCCCCCTTGGGGCAAGCTTCTCTGTTTAACGCTAGCAGTGGTGCTCGTCCACCACATGCTTTCTTGGCAACCAGGTGGAAGAATCCGGCCGTTGGCCCTGCACCACCGGATCGGCATCGCCGGACTGCGGGGATGATCCCCTTCTTTGTTTGCACAGCGGAATGGGAAGCACATCGACCCCGCGTCACGCGGGGTGGCGAGCCGCCGGGCCGACGCCCGGCGGCTCACCTCACTTCTCAAGCCATGTGCCGCTGCGCGCACCGTACGCGCCCCTAGATCTGCCGGAGCCCGAACTCGTCGTCGTACGACACCATGAGGTCGCTCAGTCGGGCCCTGCGTGAAGCGTCCAGTACCAGAGCACGGCTCCGGCCCAACCACGGATGCCCACGCCAGCCGGGCAACGGCTGCAAATCCAAAGCCGATTGCGTGAACTTCGATGGCAAGCGCACCACCGAGCCCAGCACCTCATCCAGCACATCCGGCGCCACATCGCCATTGACGCTCAGGGCGCGCCCCCCGAGTGTCCGGAAGACCGCGTCCCTCTCATCCCGGACCACCAGGACCACCTCGACGGACTCGTCGCCGTCTCGGACCGCCGCCTGCAACGAACCCTCATCGCTGCCCGCGGTCGCCCCGCCATAGTGCAGGCCCGCCAGCGTCCGCCTCTCGTGCTCGCCATGCGGCGTCAGCAGGAACTGCCGAGCATTCTCGGCACGGGCCCGGTCCCGGTCCTCCTGCTCCCGGCATGCGACGTCACCAGCCTCTCGCCACGTCTCGGGCAGCAGCGCCGCCTCCGCAACGTACACCTGCTCCACCAGCCTGGGCACATCTCCGGGCACCGACCACGCCTCGCCCGCACCCGGCAGCACAGCAGCGGTCCGCAGCAGCAAATGGCGCCCGTAGATCATCTCGCTGGCGAACGGGAACGCCGGCTCGCCACTCTCCCGGGGCGCGAGCCCAGTGACGAACACCCGTGGCATGCGCAGCCTGTCCGGACGCCACGTGCCCTCGTGCCGGTGCAACCGCCCTACCCGCTGCAACAGAAGATCGACGGGAGCCAGATCCGTGATCAGCACATCGGCGTCAATGTCGAAGGACTGCTCGGCAAGCTGAGTTGCCACCAGGATCAACCGGCCGTCCCGGGGCCGCGGCGCCTGCGGACCCAGCAGTCGCAGGCACTCCTCCGTCAGATCGGCACGCCGAGCAACTGTGAAGCGGGCATGCAGCAGGCGTACTTCGTCCTCACCGAACCGTCCGCACAACTCCTCGTAGAGACTCTGCGCCCGCGCGACAGAGTTGCGGATGACGAGCGCGGTGCCCCCGTCGGCCAGTTCACTCGCCAACAGATCACCCACACCCGCATCCGCCTCGCCCTGCAGCCGCACCCGTTCCTCACGCGAAGACCGCGCACCGGGTACCGCCTCAGGTACCACCTGGACCATCACGCTGAGGTCCCCACGCCAGCTTTCCGTACCGTCCAGGTGGAACTCCGGCTCCCCCGAAGGCGACAGCCATGCCGCCGTGGCACTCGGGTATCCGGACGGACCCGGAACCTCGACCGGCAATTCCTCGCGTGCCGCAGCACCGGCGAGGTACGCCTCGACCAGAGCCTTCCGCTGAGCCGGAGCAAGCGTCGCCGACAGGACAATCACGGGAACCCCGGCCTGCCCCAGCCAGCGCAGCGCCTCGCCCAGAAACTGGCTCATGTACACATCACACGCGTGCACTTCGTCCAGAATCACGACCTTGCCGGCCAAGCCCGCCATCCGCAGCATCACGTGCCGCGTACGGGTAGCCGCATGGAGAAGCTGGTCTACCGTGCCGACCACGAACGGGGCCAGCAGTCCGCGCATTGACCCCAGGAACCAGTCGGCAGGGGCCCGCCGCTCCGGCACATCTCGCACCCCAGGTTCGACGCCGTACGGATCGTCATCCAGTCCGAACTCGTCCACCCCGCAGAATGCCTCGTCCGCGTACCTACCTGCGTCTTCAAGGAGGGCTTGCCACTCCCGGTTGAACGCCCTCTTGCCGTGCAGGAGCACCACCCTGGACGCAAGTCGCTCATCGATCGCCTCCAGCCATCGACGTGTGCGGGTGAACATGGGGTCGCTGGTCGCTTGGGTCGGCATCCCTACGAACACACCATCGGCGCCGAACCGGGCCGCCAAGACTTCCGCCGCGGCTTGCGCAGCCTCCGTCTTGCCCTCGCCCATCGGCGCCTCAACCACCACAAGCCCCGGCCTGCCCATCCGACGAGCCGCCTCGACCACCATGGCTTGTGAGGGCCGCGGCACGTAGCCGAACCGGTCCCGGAACGCCTCGGGCCCCGGCGTCTCCATAGCCCCCCAGCCGCCCTGCAGCCCCAGAGCCTTCCACGCCGCCGCAGCCCGCTCACGAGAAGCATCGAGACTCACGAGCCGCAGATCATCCATGCCCACGAAGAAGCGCTGGTCACTCGCGATCCAGTCCGCCATGACCACCAGGCCACTGAGCTGCAACTGGAGTGCCCTGGACGGAACCACTACCGGTTCCGCCTCGTCGAGCGCCCCGAACCCTAGCTCCTCGGTGAACACATCAAGCACGGCCTGCTGAACCCGACGCCACTCGCCCCTCCCCCGCAGCTGCCCCTTGGCCGACCGAGGCTCCTGCACATCCCGAAGCGAAGGAAACGCACCATGATGCCCAGCCACCAGCGGCCACACCCAGTCCACTTGCTCCGCATCCCACCCCGCCCCAGCCAGCAACTCGCGCACCATCAGCCCACCGGCCCAGTCGTGACGCCACCGCCGCTGCTGCTTCGCCCCCGCCACAGCGGCCGCCTCTACCCAGGCCAGCCCCGACCGACGCACCGCCTCCGCGCCCTCGGGCCACAAACGCTGATGCGCCGGCGTCGCCTTCCCGCAATCGTGAACCCCGCACAACCAGGCAAAAAAGCTTCGCCCCCGCCCCGGCCCACCCGCTACCTCATCCAGCGCCGACTGCGCCGAGGGCGCAAGGAAGCAGTCCCACAACAATTCCGCAACCGCCGCAGTATCCAGAAGGTGCGCCATCAGAAGGCTCGTCCTACCCCCGGCCCGCTCCCGCGACTTCCCCCACAACGTCCCCAGCGCCCGCAGGACAGAAGGCTCAATGCACTTGCTCAACCTCTGAACATCCACCGAGCCCCCACTGCCGTCACGGAACCGAGGACCAGAGCGTAGGGGCCACCACTGACAACATGGATTGACATGCGGATATACCGAAATCCCGGCATCTGCGGCGGCACCACTACATTCCGCAGGCACGGAGCCAACGGGAGTTCCCGCCGGACAGGGCGCAGCGTCGACGACTGCTACGCGCACCGTCACAGCGATGGCGGGAGCCGACCCGCGGGTGCGGGGGCGACAGGGTGTACGTCTGCGGGACGTGCACGAAATGCGGACCATCCCGGCGGGTGCGGGGTCGACCTGACGTCCACACCGCCGTACTTGATGGCGCGCGGAGCATCCCCGCAGGTGCGGGGTCGACTCAAAGAGGCCGATGCGCGCGCCGAGACCGCTCGGAGCATCCCCGCGGGTGCGGGGTCGACCTGGCATGGACCGCCGCCGCGCTGCCCGTCTACGGAGCATCCCCGCGGGTGCGGGGTCGACGCGAGCCCCTCGGCCTTCAGCGTCCGGTGGACCGGAGCATCCCCGCGGGTGCGGGGTCGACTAGTTCTTCGAGCCGCGCGCGACCCACTGGATCGGAGCATCCCCGCGGGTGCGGGGTCGACCTCCTGGCCGCGCTCATTCAGCAGGAACCCGGCGGAGCATCCCCGCGCGTGCGGGGTCGACTCGGGCAAGACGGAGGGCGCCCTCGACGTCCTCGGAGCATCCCCGCGGGTGCGGGGTCGGCTCGTGGTCCTCGGGGGTCAGCTGTTCCGTTCATGGAGCATCCCCGCGGGTGCGGGGTCGACAGCATGTCCTCGGGCACGATGACGAACTGGCCCGGAGCATCCCCGCGTGTGCGGGGTCGACGGCGGCGCGTCGTCGACCTTGATCGCAGGGAGCGAAGCATCCCC
This sequence comes from Streptomyces sp. NPDC047981, assembly GCF_040653315.1. Taxonomy (NCBI): domain Bacteria; kingdom Bacillati; phylum Actinomycetota; class Actinomycetes; order Kitasatosporales; family Streptomycetaceae; genus Streptomyces; species Streptomyces sp. NPDC047981. Next base: position 30,447 of record NZ_JBEZNQ010000043.1, read on the forward strand.
GCGGGTGCGGGGTCGACTCGTGGTCCTCGGGGGTCAGATGTTCCGTTCACGGAGCATCCCCGCGGGTGCGAGGTCGACACTTGCTGAGCTGCGGGTTCATCTGGCTACATGCTTGTTTTCGTTTGGTTGTTTTGGGAGGTTGCAAGCGGTCCCAGCCTGCGATGCGGACAGCAACTCCCTCTCCGCACGCGGCGGGTTCATTGAGTATTCCCCAACTGTCGCCGAACTGGCAGCGACAGCAAACCCTCGTGGCGCTGCGGCTGGCATTGCCGATGGAGTAGCCGAGTCTTCGGTGAGGTACTCAGAGTGCCGACTGTCTTCTGGTTTTGGTGGGCTGGACACCCAGTCCACCCTGGCCGCGTTCCGGGAGGGCCGGCTGGACGAACTGCTCGACAACCGCTCGCCGCTCGTCGAACCTACACTCAGCACTGGCGTGGAGGCACAAGTAGTCGCAGCCCTGGCCTGGCTCGCCTCTCCATGGAGTCCGTGCAGGTGCCGCCAGGAACGCCACGCTGGTGGCGTTCCTGGCGGCGGCGCACCTCTGCACGGGTGGTCGCGGCTCCTCGGCCTCTGTTCGCCTTGTCCGGCCGAGGCACGAAGAACGGTATGCGAAGGCCCCTTGAAGCGTGGACACCGGTTGCTTTGCGGTAGCCGCCAGCGTCCGTAGTCGCTGTTCGCAGGATATCGGGTTGGTGGCCGACGGTCCGCTCCGTGACCGTCCATCAGTCGAGCACGCATGCGTACGAGCCGCCCCCCTGGAGCCACTCGTGGGGCAGGCCGATCGTCGGCGACCTTGCCGTGCTGAAGCTCGTGAATCTGGTCTCGGTCCGAATGTTCCACGACCAGTGCGACGCAAAGGGTCCGGTGGCCGGGCTTGCGCACGACCCTGGTCAGCAGGTGGCTGCTGTCGATGGTCACGACGTCGCGATGGCAGATCCCGTAGGTGAAGAACGGCAGGCAGGCCACCTCGAACGTGTCCTCGGTGAGCCGGCGGGTCCACAGCTGCTCGCGCCAGCCGTCCTGCCGGTCCGACAGGTCGGCGTGGATCATGTAGTTGGTGGGCCCCGGCCGATCGGGTCCCCGTGCGTGATGATGGCGATGGGGTGCCTCCTGGAACTGGTATCGACTCCCAGACCCTGCAGTAGTCGCCTCGGCCCCGTGCGGGCGGGGCGTGTTCAGGCGCCGCGAGCAGATCGGTGCGCATCCGAGGGTGAGGAACGCTTCGTGAATGTCGTCGCGGATCTCCCAGCGGATCCGCAGGCGCCGGAACCAGTGCAGATGGGCGAAAGCGCGCCCGACAACATAGCGTTGAGTGCCCAGTCCGGAGCCCTGCTCGGTGCCCCGGCGGGCGACCAGCGGATTCACTCCCAGTCTCCGGCGGCGGTACTTGTCGTGGTCGTATCCGCGATCAGCGAGGACGACGTCGGGGCGCCGCCGTGGGCGGCCGCGCTTGGCCCGCACGGGCGGCACCGCCTCCAGGAGCGGGATGAGCTGGGTGACGTCGTTGCGGTTGCCGCCGGTCAACGTGACGGCGAGCGGGATTCCGGTGGGGTCGGTGCTCAGATGGTGCTTGCTGCCCGTCCTGCCCCGGTCAAAAGGCTTCGTAAGACCATTTCGTTAGGAGTTCCAAGGAAGGCTCTCTTCTGCGGAACACCCGCTTGCCATCCATCACGGCGGTCACCCTTCCGCACTGGGCCGCGCAGGATCTGCCGCAGATACCGGACTTCAACGCAGCGTAGTCAGCACCAAGTCAGCACGGGAGCGGTGAGAAGGGGTGATGACGTGGGCTTTCAGTCAGCACGAAACCAGCACGGGAGTCAGCACGGCGCCTTCAAATCATGCCCGAACAGCGCAACTCGGACAGCGTACTTCGTGGCCTCGTTGAGGCTCCGCCGAAGACCCCGGCACCGGCTCCATGGTGGGCGCGCGCACTCCCATACCGTGAACTATGGTGTCCCACCACATACGCCACTGACCTGCGTGTTTCTACGGTGTGGCGACACGCAAACGTCCCCGTCACACGCCAGGAAGTGGTGCCGATGTCCTCCCCCGCGACCGCTCCACCCGCCCCCTCCAACCTCAAGCGCATCGTCGCCGCGAGTCTCATCGGCACCACCATCGAGTGGTACGACTTCTTCCTGTACGGCTCGGCCGCCGCGCTGGTCTTCAACAAGCTCTTCTTCCCCGAGTCCGACCCGCTCGTCGGCACCCTCCTCTCCTTCCTCACCTACGCCGTCGGCTTCGCCGCCCGGCCGCTCGGGGCGCTGGTCTTCGGGCACTACGGTGACCGGCTCGGGCGGAAGAAGCTGCTCGTGCTCAGCCTGTTGCTGATGGGTGGCGCCACCTTCGCGATCGGTCTGCTGCCCACGCACGCGACCGTCGGCTCCGCCGCGCCGCTGCTGCTCACCGCGCTGCGGCTCGTGCAGGGGTTCGCGCTCGGTGGTGAGTGGGGCGGGGCCGTGCTGCTGGTCTCGGAGCACGGGGACGCGAAGCGGCGCGGTTTCTGGGCCTCGTGGCCGCAGACGGGGGCGCCCGCCGGTCAGTTGCTCGCGACCGGTGTGCTCTCCGCGCTCACCGCGCTGCTCTCCGACTCCGCCTTCCTGTCATGGGGCTGGCGCATACCGTTCCTGCTCTCGGGTGTGCTGGTGATCGTGGGTCTGTGGATCCGGCTCTCCGTCGACGAGTCGCCCGTCTTCAAGGCCGCGCTCGCCGCCGCGGAGGAGCGCAAGGCCGCGGCCGCGCAGGTCGAGAAGATGCCGCTGGTCGCCGTCCTGAAGCACCACTGGCGGGACGTGCTGATCGCGATGGGCGCCCGTATGGCGGAGAACATCTCCTACTACGTGATCACCGCGTTCATCCTCGTCTACGCGACGACCCAGGTGGGCCTCTCCAAGCAGACCGCGCTCAACACCGTCCTCATCGCCTCCGCCGTCCACTTCGCCGTCATCCCCGCCTGGGGCGCGCTGTCCGACCGGATCGGCCGGCGGCCCGTGTACCTGATCGGCGCGGTCGGTGTCGGCGCCTGGATGTTCCCCTTCTTCCACCTGATCGACCGGGGAACCTTCGGTGCGCTGCTGCTCGCCGTCACGGTCGGACTCGTCCTGCACGGGGCGATGTACGCGCCGCAGGCCGCGTTCTTCTCCGAGATGTTCGCGACGCGCATGCGCTACTCCGGCGCCTCGATCGGCGCCCAGTTCTCCTCGGTCGCCGCCGGCGCCCCCGCGCCGCTGATCGCGACCGCGCTGCTCAGCGACTACGGCTCCTCCACCCCGATCTCCCTGTACGTGATCGCCGCCGCGCTCCTCACGGTCGTCGCCATCGCCTGTGCCCGGGAGACCCGCAACCGCGATCTCTCCGAGATCGCCGAGGGCTCCCCCGCCGGCTCCACCGCCCCGGCCGCCGTGCGGGCCGACGTCTGAGCCCACCCGACACCAGAAGGCGCCGGTTCCCCTCATGGGAGCCGGCGCCTTCCGTGGTGTGCTCAGCGTGCGACCGCCGCCGACATCGCGTGCAGCCGCAGGGCCAGTTGGATCTCCAGAGCGCGGGCCGGGGACTGCCAGTCCGGGCCGAGGAGGCGGCCGATCCGCTCGACGCGCTGGGCCACGGTGTTCACATGGACGTGCAGGTCTTCCTTCGTACGCGCCGGGCTCATCCCGCTCGCGAAGTACGCGTCCATCGTGCGCACCAGGTCCGTGCCCCTGCGCCGGTCGTACGCGACGACCTGGCCGATCGTGCGGTCGACGAAGCCCTCGATGTCCCGGGTGTCGGCGAGCAGGAGGCCGAGGAAACCCAGGTCCTCGGCCGCCGCGCCCTCGCCCGAGCGGTGCAGCAGGCGCAGGGCGTCCAGGCAGCGGCGGGCCTCCTCGTACGCGGAGGCGACCTTGTCCGGGGCGGCGAGCGGTGAGGGGACGGGCGACGAGGCGCCGACCGTGACCGGTTCACGCAGGGCGCCGCCGAGGTGCTTGGCGGTCTGGCGGGCCAGTTCGGCGGCATCCTCGCCGGAGCCGAGCGGGAGCAGCAGAACCGTCCCGCCGTCCCGTGCGGAAGCCAGGCCCTGCCGGGTGGCGGCCAGATGCGAGGCGGCCGACCAGAGGCGCTGCCGGTCCGCGCTCTCCCGTCCGCCGCCGTCGGTCTCGCCCGCGGCTCCCGCCCGGTCGATCCGGGCGGCGAGTACGACATGGGGCGCGTCGACGTCCGTACGGAGCCGGGCGGCGCGCTCCCGCAGCAGACGGCGGTCGCGGTCGGGGGCGTCGAGGAGGTCGTCCAGGAGTTCGCCCCGTACCCGCTGTTCGGCCTCTCCGGCCGAGCGGCGGGCGAGCAGCAGCAGGGAGGTCACCAGCGCGGCGCGCTCCAGGGTGCGCTGATCGACGGGGTCGAGGTCGGGCTGGCCGTGCAGGACGAGTGCGCCGAGGCACTCGCCGCCGGCCGCGACGGCGGCGACCCAGGTGTCACCCTCGCGCAGGGCGTGGCCGTCGGCGAGCCGGGCGGGGCCCGGTCCGTGGCCCGGTCCGTGGCCCTGCTCGATGAACTCGACGCGGCCCCCCAGGACCTCGGAGACGGCGTCGGCCACGTCGTGGACCCCTCCGCCGCGCAGCACGAGTTCGGTGAGCCGGTCGTGGACCTCGGAGGCCCGCTCGATGACTCCGCTGTGTTCCCGGATGATGTCGTTGGCGCGCTCCAGTTCGGCCAGGGCCGAGCGGGTCTCGGCGAGCAGGTTCGCGGTGTCGATGGCCACCGCCGCGTGCGCGGCGAAGGATCCGAGCAGCGCGACCTGCTCCCGGCCGAAGACCCTGGCGCGCCGGTCCGCAGCGAAGAGCACGCCGATGACCTGGCTGCCGAGCGTCAGCGGAACTCCGAGGATGGCGACGAGACCCTCGTCGCCGACGGCGGAGTCGATGGTGCGGGTGTGCTGGAAGCGGGCGTCGTCGAAGTAGTTCTCGGTGACGTACGGCAGGGCGGTCTGGGCCACCAGCCCGCCGAGGCCCTCCCCCATGCCGAGCCTGAGCTGCTGGAAGTGGGCCGAGACCGAGCCCTCGGTGACGCGCATGTACGTGTCGCCCGCGGCCGGGTCGTTGAGGCTGAGGTAGGCGACCTCGGTGCCGAGCAGGGAGCGGGCGCGCTGGACGATGGCGCGGAGCACCGCGTCGAGGTCGCGCAGTCCCGCGAGGTCGTGGGCGGTCTCGAAGAGCGCGGAGAGCTCCGCCTCACGGCGTCGTCTGCCCTCCAGCTCGGCCCGGACGCGCAGCGCGAGCTGCTTGGCCCGCTCGAGCTCGGCCAGCGCCTCGGGGCCCGCGCCGCTCGCACGGGCGAGCAGCACGGGCCGGTCGTACGCCTCCACCGCGGCGCCTCGGGCGAGGAGTTCCAGGTAGGAGACCGGTTCTTGCGACATGGACACAGGGATACCTGCCGTACGGGTCGGAGCACCAGCCCTGTGGAAAAGCTCTCGGCGCGCGGCCGTGGCCGTCTGCGGACGGCTGCGGACGGCTGCGGACGGCTGCGGACGACCGTCGGAGGGTCAGTGCGCGGTCCAGCCGCCGTCGAGAGTCAGGGAGGCGCCGGTGATGAACGAGGCCTGCGGTGCGCAGAGGTAGAGCACCGCCTCCGCGACGTCCGCGGGCTCGATGAGCCGCTTCAGCGCCGAGTCCTTCAGGAGGACCTCGGTGAGGACCCGCTCCGGGGGGATGCCGTGGGCCGCCGCCTGGTCGGCGATCTGCCGCTCGACCAGGGGCGTGCGCACATAGCCGGGGTTGACGCAGTTGGAGGTGACGCCGTGCGGGGCGCCTTCGAGCGCGGCGGTCTTCGAGAGCCCTTCGAGACCGTGTTTGGCGGCCACATAGGCGGACTTGAAGGCCGAGGCGCGCAGCCCGTGGACGGAGGAGATGTTGACGATCCGCCCCCAGCCCTGCGCGTACATGTGCGGCAGCGCGCCTCTGATCAGCCGGAACGGCGCCTCCAGCATCACCGTCAGGACCGTGTGGAAGACCTCCGGAGGGAACTCCTCGATGGGGCGGACGAGCTGGAGCCCGGCGTTGTTGACGAGGATGTCGGCGCCCGCCGCGACCCGTTCGGCGGCGTCCAGGTCGGTCAGGTCCAGGGTCTGCGGCTCGACGGCGCCCGGCAGTCCGTCCGCCGCCTCGGCGAGCGCGGCCAGTCCGTCGGCCGCGCGGTCGACGGCTCTCACGGCGGCCCCCGCGGCGGCGAGCCGGAGCGCGCAGGCCCGGCCGATGCCGCCGGCCGCGCCGGTGACGAGCGCGGTGCGCCCGGCGAGGTCGAGCCGGACGGAGCCGGGCGCGGGGTTCGTGGCGGGTACGGGAGCCACGACGGACGATGCCGGTGCGGGACCGGATGTGGTGGGGGCGCTCATGCTCCGCACTGTATGAACCGTCCCCACCCTCAACCGATGTGTGCCGAAGCCATACTTCAGCCGTTCGGCATGGGGTCGAACCATGTGGGTTCGTCGCGGAGCGCCTGCTCGATCCGGAAGTGCGAGAACCGCTTCATCTGCGGCAGGTCGTCCACGTCGAACCAGCCGACCTCCGTCGACTCCTCGTCGTTGACCCGGGCCTCGCCGCCGACCGCGCGGCAGCGGAAGGTGACGTCCATGAACTGACAGGTGTCGCCGTTCGGGTAGACGATCGGCTTGCGCAGGGTCTGGACGAGCACGACCCGCTCGGGCTCGCAGCGCACGGCGGTCTCCTCGTACACCTCGCGGACGGCGCAGGCGGCCGGCTGCTCCCCGGGTTCGACGATGCCGCCGATGATGGCCCACAGGCCGTTGTCGGCCCGCCGGCCCAGCAGCACGCGACCCCGGTCGTCGAGGACGACGGCGCTGACGCCCGGCAGGAAGAGCAACTGGTGCCCGGCGGTGGCCCGGATCTCGCGGATGAAGTCAGGAGTACCCATGACTCGACCCTAGCCGCGGTTGATCAAGCTCCGCCGCCCCGGCCGGGCTCAGGCCTGCTGCGCCAGGGGGCCCGGCCGACCGCCCCTCGGGCGAAGAGCCCGACCGACCGACCTCAAGCGGAGGGCCCGGCCGACCGGCCTCAAGCGGCGCGGCTCCGGCGCGCCCGTACGGACCGGAGGACCGACCAGCCGAGCCCGGCCGCCGCGACGGCCACCAGGAGCGCCTCGGGCAGGGTGCCCATGCGGGTCGCGGGGGTCAGCGAGGAACGCAGCGGCACCTTCTCGACGAGGACGTCCGGGGTGAACATCTCGGTCTGCTCCACGATCCGGCCGTCCGGCGCGATGATCGCGCTGACGCCGCTGGTGACCGGCACGACGACGGCACGGCTGTGCTCGACCGCGCGGACCCGGGACATGGCGAGTTGCTGGTAGGTCATCTCGCTGCGGCCGAAGGTCGCGTTGTTGCTCGGGACGGTGATGAGCTGCGCGCCGTGGGTGACCGTGTCGCGCACAGCCCAGTCGAACGCGGCTTCGTAGCAGGTGGCGAGGCCGACCTTGGTGCCGGCGAGATCGAAGACGCCGATCTTGTCTCCGGGGCCGAAGTCGCGGCTGACCCGGTCCACGTTGCTGTTGAAGATGCGGACGAAGGACCGCATCGGGATGTACTCGCCGAAGGGCTGGACGTGCCGCTTGTCGTAGGTGGTGACGGGGCCCTTCTGGGGGTCCCACTCGATGAGCGTGTTGCGCAGCTTGCCGGTGGGCGGAGAGACGACGGCGCCGATGACGGTCGGCACGCCGATCTTCTTCACGGCCTGGTCGATGGCGTCCGCCGCGTCGGGGTTGGCGTACGGGTCGATGTCGGAGGAGTTCTCGGGCCACAGGACGAAGTCGGGCTGCGGCTCCTCCTTGCGGGCCACCGCCTCGGCCAGCTCCTCGGTGCGCGCCACGTGGTTGTCGAGGACCGCGCGCCGCTGGGCGTTGAAGTCGAGTCCGAGGCGCGGAACGTTTCCCTGGACGGCGGCGACGGTCGCCGTGCCGTCCTCGGCCCGGTCGTCCACCAGCGGAAGGGCGGCGAGGGCGCCGGTGACCGGGACCAGGACGGTGAGGGCGGCGGCCGCGAGCGGGCCGCGCGGGACGGTGCCGGTGGCGCGGTAGGCGCGGACCTGCCGGATCACTTCGTACAGCCCGAAGCCGCAGAGGGCGACGGCGAAGCCGAGGACCGGGGTGCCGCCGACGGCCGCGAGCGGCAGGAAGAAGCCGTCCGCCTGGCCGAAGGCGATCTTGCCCCAGGGGAAGCCGCCGAACGGGACACGCGCGCGTGCCGCCTCGGCGAGGATCCACACCGCGGCGGCGAACACCGGCCAGGCGGGGAGCCGGGAGACCGCGGCGATGCCCAGTCCCGCGGCGGCGATGAAGAGCGCCTCGACGGCCGACAGCGCGATCCACGGGAACTGGCCGACCTCGGATCCGGTCCAGATCAGCAGGGGCAGCAGGAACCCGAGACCGGCGAGGTAGCCGAGACCGAAGCCGGCGCGCAGCCGTCGGCCGCGCAGGGTCCAGCCGAGCAGCGCGAAGGCCACCGGCGCGAGCCACCACAGAGGGCGCGGCGGGAAGCTCAGGTAGAGCAGCGCCCCGGACAGCACGGCCGCGCCGGGCCGTACGAGTCGCCGAAGCCAGGCGGGACCGGGCTGGGGGTCGGCGGCGGGGCCGGAGGCATCGACGGGGGTGATGGTGGTGCTCACGTTGCGGAGTCTACGGCGCGCACCTGTGCCCCGAGCAGGGTGACCCCGGCCGACGCGGGCGGTTCGGGGACGGGCGCGGTGTGCCGTTGCCGGAGCCGGTCCCCCGGCCGGGGGCGGACACGGTGTGCGGTTACCGGTCCCCGGCCGAAGCGGGTGGTGCTCGGTGGGTGCGGTGTGCCGTTTGGCGGTCCCCCGGCCGGGGCCGGCGCGGTGCGCCGGTTGCCCGCCTCCCCGGCCGGGGGGGGCTGGTCGGCACCCGTCCTTCACTTCTGCCACAACGTTTCTGCGCATCCGCTCCCCAAACTCCTGCCGCGCCATTACGGTGTCGGCCAGACGGAGCGGGGGGCGACGGGGATGGCTGCATCTGCGGCGCGGGGGGCCGTCGTGCGCGAGCGCGGCAGCCGGGGCGTGGACGTGGCCGGGGTGCTGGTCCTCGGCTCCTGCGTGCTGTGGTCGCTCATCAGCGCGGGCGGCCGGGAGGCGCGCCCCGAGGGTGTCCTCCTCGCCGTGCTCGCGCTGACCGCCGGGTACGCCTGCGGCCGGATCACCGGCTCGCTCCTTCCGGTGGCCGTCGCCCTCGTGGCGGCCCTGGTCGCGCTCGGCCTGGCGCTCGCCTCCGGTCCCGGCGTCCCCGGTGCCACTCCCGTCGGCTCCGTACCGACCGGTCATACGGGCGCGGCGGCGGCGCTGCTCGTGATCGCCACCGGGGCCGCCTGCTGCGCGGCCTCGGCGGCCGGTTCGCGTCCCGCCCGGCTGCTGTCGGGCGGCCTCGCCGTGGCCGTGGCCGGTTCCGCGCTCGTGCTCGGCTCCGTCGCCGGGTTCGTCGCCTCGGCCGCGGTCCTGCTCTGCTCCCTCGCGGCGGTACGGATGCGGCGCAGGCTGCTCGGCCTGGTGGGTCTCGCCCTGGCGACGGGTCTGGTGGTGGGCGCCTCGTGGGCCGTGGCGGAGGACCGGCTGCCCGAAGGGCTCTCGGTCTCCCTGGAGGGCCCGCTGACCGGCCACCGGGTGCTGCTGTGGCAGGACGCGGTCGAGCTGGCGAAGGAGAACCCGGTGCTCGGGGTCGGCCCCGACCGGTTCGGGGCGCGGAGCGCGACGGCCCGGGAGACCTTCGCAGCGGACGGCAAGCCGCACTCGGCGGCGCTCCAGCAGGCGGCGGAGCAGGGGCTTCCCGGCGTGGCCCTGCTGGGCGCGACGTACGGCTGGCTGCTGTGGGGTCTGTGGTCCTCGCCCCGCCCGACGGCGGTCGTGCTCACGGCGGGCGCGGCCCTGACGGCGCTGGCCGCCCTGGCCGCGGTCGGCAACGCGCTGAGTTTCACGCCCGTGACCGCCTGCGCGGGCCTCCTCGCGGGGCTCGCGACGGCGGGCGCGGGCGGGAGGACGAGCCCGGTGGACATCCCGGTGGACGCCCCGGTGGACGGCCTGGTGCACTGAGCCGCCGCGCCGCGAGTCGCCCGTCGTCGGCGGCCGGTCGGCCGGTCAGACGCCCGGCGGCGCGCTCGGGGTGGCGGGACGGAGTCGGTCGAGGATGGCGCGTACACCCGATTCGGCGTCGTCGACGGTGACCGTGAACGTGCGGCCGTCCTTCAGCCGCAGCAGCAGCGCCTCGCCCCGGCGGACGATGACCGCCTTGCCCTTCTCGGGGCGCCAGCGGTAGCCCCAGCCGCCCCACTCGTGCGGGGTCACCCGCCGCACGTACTCGGCGCCGTCCACCTGGGCGAGCGGGATGCGGCAGCGGGGTACGCCGATGTGGCCGCAGCGCACCTCCATGGCCTTGTCGTCCACCTTCACCTCGACGTGCACGAAGGCGAGCGTGCCGAACAGCACCAGGAGCCCCGCCGCCACACAGCCGATCACGGCCATCAGGAGCGGCGCGATCCCGGACGTCCACGGCGACTCGACCGCCAGGGTGATGCCGAGGGCCATGCAGCCCGCCCCGGCCACCGCCGCGACCCACTGCATCCGGTTGGTGGCTCGGCCCGTCCACACCTCGGGCAGCGGAGCAGCTGTGCCCGGGGGACGGGGATCGCGGGGGTGACGGGAAGGGTCCCTCATGCGTCGCAGCCTACTCACGTTCCGCTCGTACGGCGCTCCGTCCGAGGCCTCCGTGCGACGCCTCAGCCCGGCACCTCCGTACCAACGCCACCGACGCCACCGAGGCGTCGGTCCGCGACACCGGTCGGTGCCCCGCGTCAGTGCGCGGCGGCCGCGGTCCGGAGCAGTCGGCCTTCGGCGTACCCCAGGGCCGCGGGCGGCAGCTCGCCGGTCCGGCCGCTGAGGAGGACGGTGAGACCGCCGGACGGGGCGGCGGCGGGCGCGGGTTCGGCGCCGATGCGGCGCAGCGCCTGAGCGGCGACTGCCCCGGCCGAGCCGTGGAAAACCACGGGCGGGAGGTCGGCGGACTGCACGGCCGCCCGGATCTGTTCGGCGACCAGCTCGTAGTGGGTGCAGCCGAGCACCAGGGCGCGGACGTCGCGCGGGGTGAGCTCGGCGGCGGCGGCCACGGCCCGCTCGACGGCGTCGGCGTCCGCGTGCTCCACCGCGTCGGCGAGCCCGGGGCAGGGCACCTCGGTGACCTCGGCGCCGTCGGCGAAGTCCCGGATCAGTCCGCGCTGGTACGGGCTGCCGGTGGTGGCCGGCGTCGCCCAGATGGCGACCTTCCCGCCCCCCGCGGCGGCGGGCTTGATCGCCGGAACGGTCCCGATGACCGGGATACGGGGCTCCAGGGCGGCGCGCAGCGCCGGCAGGGCGTGCACGGTGGCGGTGTTGCAGCCGACGATCAGGGCGTCCGGCTCCAGCTCGGCGGCGGCCCGGGCGACGGCCAGGGCGCGCTCGGTGAGGTCCTCGGGGGTGCGCGGGCCCCACGGCATGCCGTCGGGGTCGCTGGAGAGGACCAGGTCCGCGTCCGGCCGCAGTCGGCGGACCGCGACCGCCGCCGGGAGCAGGCCGATTCCGGAGTCCATGAGCGCGATCTTCACCCGGTCACCCTAGCCGACCGCCCTTGCGTCGCCGCCGATCTGGGGCAGACTGCGGCAAATGAGCGCCATTGCCTGGATCGCCGTGGGTTCGCTGGCCGCCTGGGGGTGGCTGCTGCTGGGTCAGGGGTTCTTCTGGCGTACCGACCAACGCCTGCCGGCCGGCTCCGCCCGCAGCGAGCCGGAGACCTGGCCGCGGGTCGCCGTCGTCGTGCCGGCGCGCGACGAGGCCGAGGTGCTGCCGTTGAGCCTGCCGTCGCTGCTCGTCCAGGACTATCCGGGCGAGGCGGAGATCCTGCTGGTCGACGACGGCAGTACGGACGGCACGGGGAAGCTGGCCTGCGAACTGTCCGCGCGGTACGGCGGGCTGCCGCTGACGGTCACGTCCCCCGGCGAGCCCGAGCCCGGGTGGACGGGCAAACTGTGGGCCCTCCGTCACGGCATCGCCCTGGCACGCGCGCGTGGCCTGGATCGCGGGCGTGGCCTGGATCGCGCGCGGCACGGGGAACCCGGCGGCCCCGAGTTCCTCCTGCTCACCGACGCCGACATCGCGCACGAGCCGGACAGCCTGCGGCTGCTCGTGGCCGCGGCGGTCGGGAACGATCTCGATCTGGTGTCCCAGATGGCGCGGCTCCGGGTCGTCGGCGCCTGGGAGCGGCTGGTCGTGCCGGCCTTCGTCTACTTCTTCGCCCAGCTCTACCCCTTCCGCTGGATCAACCGGAGCCGACGGCCCCGGGCGACGGCCGCCGCCGGGGGCTGTGTGCTGCTGCGGACGGAGACGGCCGAGCGGGCGGGCGTGCCGGAGTCGATCCGGCAGGCGGTGATCGACGACGTGTCACTCGCCCGTGCCGTGCGCCAGGCCGGTGGACGGATCTGGCTGGGGCTCGCGGAGCGCGTGGACTCCGTCCGCCCGTACCCACGCCTCGCCGACCTGTGGCGGATGGTCTCGCGGAGCGCGTACGCCCAGCTCCGGCACAACCCCCTCGTCCTGGCCGGTACGGTCGCCGGGCTCGCCCTGGTCTACCTCGTCCCACCGGTGGCCCTGGCGACGGGGCTGTTCGGCGGGGACGCGGCGGCGGGCTGGGCGGGCGGGCTCGCGTGGGCGGTGATGGCGGTGACGTACGCCCCGATGCTCCACCACTACCGGCAGCCCCTGTGGCTCGCGCCCACGCTCCCCTTCACCGCGCTGCTCTACCTGCTCATGACGGTCGACTCGGCCGTGCAGCACTACCGGGGCCGGGGCGCCTCCTGGAAGGGACGGACCTACTCCCGGCCCCAGGCGGCGCCCGACCGGTGAGCCTGCGCTGGACCGGATGGGCGGGTCAGCCTCGGCTCGCCTTCATCAGCGACAGGCCCTTGGCCAGGTCCTCGGCGTTCATCACCGGCACCACCGAGACCTCCGCGTTGAACTCCATGAAGAGGTCCTCCAGCAGGGACGGCATCCGCGCGCTGTCCTGGAGATCGAAGACCATCCACATGGTCCGTACGCCCTCGTCCACACCGAAGTAGGCGGCTTCCGGCGCGAGGGTCTCCCTCAGGGTCTTCACGGTCTGGGGCAGGACACCGGACTTGATTCCTTCGTTGCCCGCGCGCGTGTCGAGGTGGGCTTTCAGCATGACTCTCATGCGTGACTCCTCTCGTCGTGCCCACGGTTGGACACGCGCGGCGGGTCGGCAACCAGGGAAGGCCGTCCGTGCCCGCGTCCGCCCCGGACGGGTGCGGAGCCGCGCGCGGATGCGGCCGGTCGGAGCAGCGAGCCGGCCGGACACCCCGCGGGTTCAGGTAGGCGTCGTGGGTGTGCCGGGCGAGCGGGGTCCAGGCGGCGGCCGACGTGGCGCGGTCGTCCGGCGGGAACGCCGAGGCGACGTGCGCGAACGCGGTGTCCGAGGTCGCCGGATCGTGGGTCGCGCCGCCGAGCGAGCGCAGCTGGATCAGGACGAGGTCGGGGGCGGCCGAGGCCTGGACCAGGGCACGGGCGGCGTCCGGGGTGACCTCGGTGAGAGCATGCCGTTGGTCGTACTGGACGTCATCTGGCCGTAGTTGGCGTGCAGGTGGTGCGCGGGGACCAGCTCCGCGCAGGAGCAGCCGGATCTGTCGGACCGTCACATTACCGATTTCCAGAGGCAGTTGTAGGGCGTCACGGACGACGGTCGGACGGCCGATGGTCACCACGGGTCCGTACCGCCGGTGGACCGCCCGGACGAGTTCCGCATCCGGGCGTCGCGACGGCGCACCCTCAGGCGCGGACGACGCGCGCGCCGCCCACGACGGATCGGTGGATGGGGGCGCCCGTGCCCGTCAGCGGGAGCCCTGAAGCCTCCGCGCCGATCGGTGACCGCAGACGCCGCCGCTCACGCTCCGCCAGACGGCCTCGCGCAGCCGTCGCGTACGGTCCTCGTGGGTGCGCCGGGATCCCATCGACCCGACATGGGCGACCCGCAGCCGCAACGCGCGCTCCAGGAGCGGTACGTCGAACCGGGCCAGGGTCCGTCCGATGCGGGAAGGTCTTACCCACGCCGAGATCGATACCCGGCTCTTCATCAGTCCCCGAACCGTCGAATGGCATCTGCGGAAGGTGTTCGGAAAACGCGGCGTCTCCGGCCGCAGACAACTGCGGACCATGCCGGACGGCCGACCGTGATTACTGTCGGTAATCCAGCGATTGTCCTGAGTTTCCACCGCTCCGCGCCGATACCGACCGCTCTCGTCGACCGCGCCCGCTCCAGCGGAAATACCCCCGCGGTTAACGGCGTCTTTAACGTTGTTTTGGCAGGTCAGGTGGACAAAACCAGCGTAAATCGGATGACCCCGAGAATGGGGCTCCCCAACCGGCACATCGTGGGCTTAACTTATGGCCATGACCTCCCCCCGCTCCACCTACGGAGGCGGTTACTACACCGCGCCGTCGTTCCCCGACACCCCGATCTACGACTCCCTGGTCGCGGAGCGGGGCACGCCTCAGATCGCCCCGATCCGAGTGCCTGCCGCGTACGACACCGGCAACAGCTATCTGCCGGCACTGCCCGCGGCCCTGCCCGCCCTCCCGGCGGCGCCCAGCCCTGCTCCCTCCTACAGCGGTGGTGGCTCGTACGGCTACCCGCAGGGCGCGCAGCAGATGGCCCCCGTGCCGCTGCAGCACGCCCCCGCGCCCTACATCCCGCAGCAGCCCGCCGGAGTGCGCGGCTACCCGGGTCCGCAGCAGCAGCCGCAGATGCAGCGCCCGGCGGCCACCGGCTACGAGGCGATGCGTCCGGCCGCCGCGCGGCCGGCCCCGGCCCCCGCGCAGTACCAGGACCCGTACCAGCGCCCGTACCAGGGCCAGGGGTACTGACCGACCCGGGCGCCGAGCGGCTGGCAGGATGACGGCATGTCGACTCCTCGCCTCCGCTCCGTCCACGTCCACCCGGTCAAGGCGCTGCGCGGTCACGCTCTCGCCGAGGCGGAGGTCCAGCCATGGGGACTGGCAGGTGACCGCCGCTGGGCCGTGGTGGACGCGTCGGGCACGGTCGTGACCCAACGCCGTCACCCTCGGATGGCGTTGGCCTCGGCCGAACCGCTGCCGGGCGGCGGCATCAGGCTGTCCGCCGCCGGCCACCGCACGCTGGCGGTCGAGGAGCCGCGGCCGTCGTCCACGATCCGGGTGGAGGTCTTCGACACCCCCGTGGAGGCGGTCCCGGCCGACCCGGCCGCCGACGCCTGGTTGAGCGACTTCCTCGGGGCGGAGTCCCGGCTCGTGCACATGGACGACCCGGCCCGTCGGCGCCCCATCGATCCGGAGTACGCGCTCCCGGGCGAGACCGTGAGTTTCGCGGACGGCTATCCCCTCCTGGTCACCACCTCCTCCTCCCTCGACGCCCTCAACGCACTGATCGCCCACGGCGACCACGCCGACGAGGGGCCGCTGCCGATGAACCGCTTCCGGCCGAACGTGGTCGTCGAGGGGACCGCGCCCTGGGCCGAGGACGGCTGGACCCGGCTCGCCATCGGCGAGGTCACCTTCCGGGTCGCGAAGGCCTGCGGCCGCTGCGTCGTGACCACGACCGACCAGCTCACCGCCGTGCGCGGCAAGGAACCCTTGCGCACCCTCGCCCGGCACCGCAGGCAGGGCTCGCGGCTGATCTTCGGCCAGAACCTGGTTCCGGAGCACCCCGGCACCGTCCGGGTCGGCGACGAGGTCAAGATCCTCGACTGACGCCCGGCTCCGTTCCCGGGAGGCGGGGAACCCGGCCCCGGGGCAGACTCGTTGGGAGGACCTGGGAGGTCCACGGACGACGAGGGGGTGTGGGCGCTGTGCGCGCAGCCACCGGAGTCTGGCGCTGGCGGCACAACCCTCTGCGCCGGACCACGGATCTGATCGAGGCGTGGGTCGCCCTCACGGCGGTCCTGCTGCTCGCGCTCGCCGTCCCCGCGGCCGGCTGGATCGCGGGCCAGCGGACCGACGCCTCCCTCCAGCGCGCGGTCCGGACCCAGAGCCTCCAGCGGCTGCCCACGACGGCCCGGGTGGTCCGGCTCTCCGACGCCCCGGCCCCCGGCCTGCAGAGCCCCGAGGCAGCGGGCGAGCAGCCGGCCCGCCGGGCGGTCGTCGCGCGCTGGACCGCCCCGGACGGCACGGACCGCACGGGCACGGTGGCCACCCGGAGGGAACTCTCCGATCCCGGCGACACGTTCCGGCTGTGGACCGACCGCGGCGGCCGCCCGGTGTCCGCTCCGATGCGGCCCGAGACCGCCCACGCCCACGCGCTCGTCGTCGGCCTGCTGGCGGCGACCCTGGCGGGCGTGTTCGTGGAGGCCGTCCGCAGACTGGTCGTACGGCGGCTCGTACACCGGCGGTACCAGCACCTCGACCGCGCGTGGGCGAAGGCCGGTCCCGACTGGGGCCGTACGGGCGCGGGCAGCTGACCCGTCAACCCGGCGCCCTCGCGCGCGCTACGGTGGGGCATCGGATCAGCGGCGACGCATGAGGCGGGGGCAGAGCACACCCATGGCACAGGGCACGGTCCAGGTGACGCACACCGGCACATCGCGGTGGCGGCGCCGCACGGGTGAGTACGCCTCCCTCGCCGCGGCTCTGGAGGCCGCCGGGGACGGCGACGTCCTCACCGTCGCGCCCGGCACCTACCGGGAGAACCTCGTCATCCAGCGCGCCATCACCCTGCGCGGCCCCGAGGGCGGGGTCGGCTCGGTCCGGATCGCGCCCGTGGACGGCGTGCCGCTGACGGTACGGGCGTCGGCGACCGTGCAGGACCTGCACGTGGAGGGCCAGGACTCGGCCGCGCCCGCCCTGCTCGTCGAGGACGGCACCCCCGAACTGCTCGACCTGCGCATCGTGACGCGTTCGGCGGCCGGCCTGGAGGTGCGCGGCGCGGCCCGCCCCATGGTCCGCCGGATCACCGTCGACAATCCGGCGGGCGTCGGCATCGCCGTGCTCGACGGCGCGGGCGGCGTGTTCGAGGAGTGCGAGATCGTCGCGGCCGGGCAGTCCGGCGTCTCGGTGCGCGGCGGCGCGCATCCGCGGCTGGAGCGCTGCCGGATCCACCACGCGTCCGGCGCCGGGATCAGCGTCACCGGCGAGGGCAGCGGCCTGGAGGGCATCGGCTGCGAGGTGTACGAGGTCAAGGGCACCGGTCTGCAGATCGCCGCCCGGGCCACCGCGCATCTGACGGATTCCTCCGTGCACCGCACCTCGGCGGACGGCATCACGCTCGACACGGACGCGGCCCTCACGCTCTCCGACTGCGACATCCACGACATCCCCGAGAACGCGGTCGACCTGCGGTCCCGTTCGGTGCTGACGCTCACGCGCTCGACCGTGCGCCGCTTCGGCCGCAACGGGCTCTCGGTGTGGGACCCGGGCACCCGGGTGGACGCCAACCAGTGCGAGATCCACGACAGTACGGGCGACTACCCGGCGGTGTGGGTCAGCGACGGGGCGACCGCGGTCCTCGACGCGTGCCGGGTGCACGACGTGCCGGACGCGCTGTTCGTCCTCGACCGCGGCTCGCGGGTGGACGTCGTCGACAGCGATCTGTCGCAGGTGCGGAACACGGCGGTGTCGGTGAGCGACGGGGCGACCGCGCAGCTCGACGACTGCCGGATCCGGGAGGCGTCCACCGGCGCCTGGTTCCGCGACCACGGCAGCGGCGGAACGCTCGGCGGATGCACGATCGACGCCGTGCAGACCGGGGTGATCGTCACCAAGGGGGCGGACCCCACGATCGAGCGGTGCACCGTCACCTCCCCGGCGGAGGCCGGCTTCTACGTCTCGGCGGAGGGGCGGGGCTCCTTCCACGGCTGCCGGGTGACCGGCAGCGGCGGGTACGGCTTCCATGTGATGGACGGCTGCCGGACCAGCCTGCGCAAGTGCCGCACGGAGCGGTGCGCGCGCGGCGGGTACGAGTTCCCGGAGGACGGTCCTGTCGCGGAGGACTGCACGAGCGACGAGAGCGGGGTGCGGGGCGCGCCCGGCGGCGACCCGGGGACGGTCCTGACGGCGGCGGCCACGGCGGCCCCGGCATCGGCGGGGCTGCTCGGCACGGTGCCTCCGCCGCGCTCCCCCGCCGCGGGCGCGTCCGTCGCTCCGTCCGTTCCCGCGCCCGCGCCCGACGCGGTCGTGGTGCCCGCCCGCTCCTCCCAGGACGTCCTCGGCGAACTCGACGGGCTGGTGGGCCTGGAGAGCGTGAAGCACGAGGTGCGGACGCTGACCAACATGATCGAGGTCGGCCGCAGGCGTCAGGAGGCGGGTCTCAAGGCCGCCTCGGTCCGGCGCCACCTGGTCTTCACCGGCAACCCGGGCACCGGCAAGACGACGGTGGCCCGGCTGTACGGCGAGATCCTCGCCTCGCTCGGCGTCCTGGAGCGCGGCCATCTGGTCGAGGTCTCCCGGGTCGACCTGGTGGGCGAGCACATCGGCTCGACGGCGATCCGCACCCAGGAGGCCTTCGACCGGGCGCGCGGCGGGGTGCTGTTCGTCGACGAGGCGTACGCGCTGTCGCCGGAGGACTCGGGGCGGGACTTCGGGCGCGAGGCGATCGACACGCTGGTGAAGCTGATGGAGGACCACCGGGACGCGGTGGTCGTCATCGTCGCCGGCTACACGCACGAGATGGAACGCTTCCTTACGGTCAACCCCGGTGTGGCGTCCCGGTTCTCACGGACCATCAACTTCAGCGACTACGTCCCGGACGAGCTGCTGCGGATCGTGGGGCAGCAGGCGGACGAGCACGAGTACCGGCTGGCCGCGGGCACCGACGAGGCGCTGCGGAAGTACTTCACGGAGCTGCCGAAGGGCCCCGCGTTCGGCAACGGCCGTACGGCCCGGCAGACGTTCGAGTCGATGGTGGAGCGGCACGCCGGCCGGGTCGCCGTGCTCGCCGACGCGAGCACGGACGACCTGACGCTGCTCTACCCCGAGGACCTGCCCGAACTGCCCTGATCCGTGGGCCGGTCGGGGCCCGCGGCGCGCGGGCGGGGCAGCGTGGGCGGCAAGCGGTCGAGGAGTACGGCCCGTTCGGCGGCGAACGCCGGGTCGGCCTGGTAGTCGGAGTGGCCCAGGATCGGTTCGGGCAGCGGGTGTTCGGGGGTGCGGCCGTAGCCGACCGGGTCGAGCAGCGCCGCCCTGTCCACGGCCGGCTTGTCGCCGACGGCGGGCACCCGGACGGGACCGCCTATCGGGTCGGTGGGGCGGTGGAGGTTGCTCCAGCAGTGCAGGGTTCCGTACAGGGCGCGCAGCGACCCGGGGCCGAAGTAGGCGGGGAACCAGCGCCCGTAGAGCCGTTCCAGCGGGGACCCGTAGGTGAGCAGCGCCACGCGCCGGCGGGTCGTGGGCGGCAGCTGCCAGACGGCGGCCGCGGCGAGCACACTGCCCTGGGAGTGGCCGGAGATGACGAGCCGGCCGCCGGTGTGCCGGGTCCAGGAGCTCATGCGCCAGGTGAGGTCGGGGACGGCCCGTTCGGCGTAGCAGGGCGGGGCGAAGGGGTGCGCGGCGCGCGGCCAGAACGTGCCCACGTCCCAGAGGATGCCGATCGTCCGGCGGGCGGAGGCGTCCCGGTAGGCGCGGCGGCCCCAGGTGACGAAGAGGAGGAAGCCGAAGCCGATCATCCAGGAGCCGAGGGACTGGGCGGTGGCGGCGGTGGACGCGATCGCCGGGTGGGCGCCGTCGAAGGCTCGGCCCGGGACGTTGCCGCTGGCCCAGGCGCCCGCCACGGAACCGGCGCCGAGCAGCAGGGTGGCGCCGGAGACGGTACCGACGAGGGCGGGGGCGGCGTCGGTGAGCGACGCGGTGGCGCGGGCGGCGGCGATCCGTCCGGTACGGACCGGGTCCGGGTCCTCGGTGCCGTAGTCGGCCTCCACGACCGGGCCGAGCCTGCGGGCGGCGCGGGCGGTCCGTACGGCGAGGACGACCACCGGGGCGAGGAGCAGCAGGAGCAGGACGGGGATGACGGACGCCTGCCAACTGAGCAGCACGGGCGGGGCGATGGCGGAGCCCGCGCCCATGCCGGGCGTCCCGGGCCCGTCGAGCCAGTCGGCCATCCGCTGGGCGACGCCGCCGGACATCACCCCGCCCAGCGCGCAGGCGAGCATCGCCACGGCGGGGCCGCCGAGCCCGTGGAGCGCGGTGCGGGCGTCCCTGCCGGGGCGGTGGAGCAGGACGGCGACGGCCCCGAGGGCGACGACGAGCGCGCCCTGGGCGAGGGTCAGGACGCCGAAGGTCGCGTCGCCGGGGAGCGTTCCCGCGGAGCGCCAGTCGGGTCGGGACCAGCCGGAGTGCAGCACGGCGAGGACGAGGAGGATCAGGGAGGTCGCGGGCAGCCAGGCGACGAGGGCCCGTTCGAGGCGGAGGTCGAGGCGCTTCTCGCTGCGGCCCCTGCGGCAGACGACCCAGACCACGACGGCTCCCAGGACGACGTACGCCGACTGGAGCGAGCGGCCGAGGACGTCGAGCAGGGCGCTCTGGCTCTCCCGGTCATGGCGCGCGGCGGCCCCGGTCAGGGCGGCGGCGACCGTCAGGAGCCCGGCGGCGGTGTGAGCCGCGCGCAGGCGGGCGACGAGGCGGCGGCCGTACCAGAACCCGGGACGGCCGAGCGCGGGGCGCACCTCGACGGAGGGGTGGGGGGCGAGGTCGGTGGCAGGGTCGGGGTCGATGTCGAGGTCGGGGTCGGGGTCGGGGTCGACGTCGAGGCCAGGGTCAGGGTCAGGGGCGATGGCGTGGTCGGCACGAGGGTCGGGGGCCGCCGGTGCCGCCGCCGTGTCCTCGTCGTAGCCGGTGGGCGGGCGCTGGGCCTCGTACGCGCTCCAGGTCCGGTGGGAGAGGTACCAGAGCAGCGCGACCAGCGCGGCCGGGACCACGGCGGCGAGGGCGAGCCTGCGGCCCGGCTGGGACCACCAGCCGCCGCGCTCGGCGGAGAGGAAGCCGAGCCAGGAGCGGTCCTCCACGCAGACGGCCGAGCCCGCGCACTGCCAGGCCGTCAGATCGAGCGCGACCTCACAGGCCGCCGCGGTGAGCAGCACGGTCAGGGTGAGCGCCACCAGGCGTACCAGCGTCCCGTACAGCCGCACCAGCCTCGGGTGTCCCTTGGCCGGCGGGCGCATCCAGTGGGCGAGGTTGACGACCATGAACGGCAGGAGCAGCAGCCACAGGGCGCGGGCGCCGTTGCCGGAGGTGAGGTTGGACCAGACGTACGCCTCCGGGACCGGCCGTTCGGCGTACCGCTCGGGGTGATCCTCCGCGTCGGCGTCGTCGGTGCGCCGGTGCATCGCGGCGGTGGCGTCACCGGTGATCCGTACCGTGCGGGGGTCGCCCAGCATGTCCTGCGGGGTGGCTCCGCCGACGCCGTGGACGAGGAGTTCGAGCGCCGCGCCGCCGCTGTGGGGAGCGCGAGGGGCAGGGGCCACTTCGGTGCCTCACTCTCTGGGTGGGAGGATTCGACGGCAGGCAGTCAGGTAGGCAATCAGGATCGCGGAAGGCCGTGCGAAGGTGCAGGGGCTCTCACGGAATCCGCGCTCCAATTCACCAGTTCCCTTCGGAAGGACCGGCCCCGGTGGTGAGCGACCATCAGAATCTCCTCGCGGAGCAGCGGCGCGCCCTCATTCTGGACGAGGTGCGGCGGCGCGGCGGTGTACGGGTCAATGAGCTGACGCGAAGGCTCAACGTCTCGGACATGACTATCCGCCGGGACCTGGACGTGCTCGCGCGCCAGGGTGCCGTCGCGAAGGTGCACGGCGGCGCGGTGCCGGTGGCCGAGACGAGTTCGCACGAGCCGGGGTTCGAGGCCAAGTCGGCGCTCGAACTCGGTGCGAAGGAGGAGATCGCCCGGGCGGCGGCACGGATGGTGGCCCCGGGTTCGGCGATCGCTCTGTCCGGCGGTACGACGACGTTCGCGCTGGCCGGGCAGCTCCTGGACGTGCCGGATCTGACGGTGGTCACCAACTCGGTGCGGGTCGCCGACGTCTTCCACACGGCCCAGCAGGTCGCCGCGGCGCGCGAGGGACGGCGGGGGACGGCGACCGTGGTCCTCACCGGCGGGGTGCGGACCCCGTCCGACTCGCTGGTGGGGCCGGTGGCCGACCAGGCGATCGGCTCGCTCCACTTCGACGTGCTGTTCCTCGGGGTGCACGGGATCTCGGTGGAGGCGGGGCTTTCGACGCCGAACCTGGCGGAGGCGGAGACGAACCGGCGCCTGATGCGCTCGGCACGCCGCGTGGTGGTGGTCGCGGACCACACCAAGTGGGGGACGGTGGGGCTCGGTTCGTTCGGCCGGCTCGACGAGGTGGACACCGTGGTGACGGACGGCGGGCTGTCCGACGAGACCCGCGCGGAGATGGCGGAGCACCTTCCGGGCCTGGTGGTGGCGGGCGAGGAGGAATGAGCCTCTTCCGGGTCGAGCGCCGCTCGGGGCTGCCGGTCGAGGAGGTCTGGCGGCGGCTGACCGATTTCGCCGCACACGGCGAGCTGGTGCCGCTGACCCGGTCCCGGACGCTCACGCCCGGGCCCCTGGGTGTGGGGAGCCGGTTCGTGGCCCGGACCGGGGTCGGGCGGCTCGGCTTCGACGATCCCATGGAGGTGGTCCTCTGGGAGGCGCCCGCGCCCGGGCGTCCGGGGCGGTGCCGGCTGGAGAAGCGCGGCCGGGTGGTGCTCGGTCACGCGGTGATCGAGGTGTACGCGGACGAGGGCGGCGGCGCCCGCGTGGTATGGGTGGAGGAGCTGCGGGTGCGCGGGGTGCCGCGCGCGCTGGATCCGCTCCTGGCCCTGGCCGGGCGGAGGGTGTTCGGCCGGGTGGTGGACGGGCTGCTCCGAGGGCCTTCGGCGCACTGACCCTGGGCAACTGACGGTACGTCAGCTAGGGTGGGCGCTCCTCGGATCGGATCTTCGGATGAGGTCTTCGGTCCTCGGTCTTCGGATGGGATCTTCGGAGCGGTCCTCGGATCCATTCCTCGGATTCCATGCCTCGGGAGGGACGTCCATGCAGCGCCGACTCAGGCTCGTGGAAATCGACTTCGCCGCGCACGCACCCGTACGGCTGGCGTTCTCAGCCGAGTTGGCGGCTCCGCCCTCGGCCGTGTTCCGTTCCCTCGCCGTCGAACTGGGCTCCATGCCGTCGTGGTTCACGGCGGTGACCTCCGCGACCCCGACCGGCGAGGGTGCCGGACGCACGGTGCGGCTCCGGGGCGGGATCGTCTTCGAGGAGACGATCCTCGCCCAGGACCCCGACACCCGCTACGCGTACCGCGTCGACGCGACCAACGCGCCGGGCGTCAGCGCTCTCGTCGAGGAGTGGACCCTCGCCCCGGTGGGATCGGGGACCCGGGTCGGCTGGACGATGGCGGTCGACGGCGGCGCGCCGTGCCGGCTCGCGCTGCGGCTCGGCCGGCCGGGTTTGGGCAGGTCCTTCCGGGACGCGATGCGCCGCCTCGACCTGCGGCTCACTCCGGCCAGACACCCGTCGCCAGGAAGCGGTCGATAGC
Source organism: Streptomyces sp. NPDC047981 (assembly GCF_040653315.1). Lineage (NCBI taxonomy): Bacteria > Bacillati > Actinomycetota > Actinomycetes > Kitasatosporales > Streptomycetaceae > Streptomyces > Streptomyces sp. NPDC047981. The sequence goes on from NZ_JBEZNQ010000043.1 coordinate 54,025, forward strand.
GGCGGCATAGGGCGCGATGTCCAGGCCCTGCTCCGCCAGCCACGCGTCGGAGTAGTACTTGTCCAGGTAGCGGTCGCCCGGGTCGCAGATCAGGGTGACGATGCTGCCCGTACGGCCCTGCTCGACCATCTCCGCGACGATCTTCAGCGCGCTCCACAGGCCCGTACCGGTGGAGCCGCCCGCCTTGCGTCCGATCGCGCCCTCGAGCGCGCGGACGGCGGCCACGCTCGCGGCGTCCGGGACCTTCATCATCCGGTCGATGGCACCGGGCACGAAGCTGGGCTCCATGCGGGGCCTGCCGATGCCCTCGATGCGCGAGCCGCAGTCGGCGGTCGCGTCCGGGTCGTGGTTCGTCCAGCCGTCGAAGAAGCAGGAGTTCTCCGGGTCGGCGACGCAGATACGGGTGTCGTGCTGCATGTAGTGGACGTAGCGGGCGATGGTCGCGGACGTGCCTCCGGTACCGGCGGTGGCGACGATCCACGCGGGCTCCGGGTACCGCTCCAGGCGCAGCTGCTGGTACATCGATTCGGCGATGTTGTTGTTGCCCCGCCAGTCGGTGGCCCGCTCGGCGTAGGTGAACTGGTCCATGTAGTGCCCGCCGGTCCGCTCGGCGAGGGCCGCGGACTCCTCGTAGATCGCGCCGGAGTCGTCGACGAAGTGGCACTGGCCGCCGTGGAACTCGATCAGGCGGCACTTCTCGGCGCTCGTGGTGCGGGGCATCACGGCGATGAACGGCACGCCGATCAGCTTGGCGAAGTACGCCTCGGAGACGGCCGTCGAGCCGCTGGACGCCTCGATCACCGGATTGCCCGGGCGGATCCAGCCGTTGCACAGGCCGTAGAGGAAGAGCGAGCGGGCCAGACGGTGCTTGAGGCTGCCGGTGGGGTGGGTCGACTCGTCCTTCAGATAGAGGTCGATCCCCCAGGAGTCGGGGAGCGGGAAGCGCAGCAGGTGGGTGTCGGCGGAGCGGTTGGCATCGGCCTGCACCTTGCGGACCGCCTCCTTCAACCAGGCGCGGTACGCCGGGTCGCTCCGGTCGACGTCGACGGTCGCGACCGCGGCGCGCGCCGTGTTCTCCGTGGTGCTCATGCGTCCTTCTCCTCATCCGGCCCAACAGGTCCCCCACTGCCGACGATAACTCGCTCACCTGCGCAAACGATCGCTTTGGGGGTCCATAGGAGTCCCTTGGGAACGGCCTTGCGCCCGCCGCGGGCCAGGGCCCCTGGTGCGGTCGCCGCCCGCCCGGCACACTGGACGGAGCAACCGGCGCGAAGGGGGCGGAGCGAGATGACGGAGCCGCAGTTCACGGCCAAGGGCGTACGGATCGAGCGGTGGCCGCGCTCGTTGACGCGGGCGGGTGAGGTCCGGATCGAGGACGGCCGCCTTTCCCTGCTCACCAGCTACGGCAGCGAGATCGACAGCGCCCCCGTGACCTCGGTCCGGGCCGGACGTCCATGGTTCGCGAAGCCGGACGAGACGGTCGCGACGGTGAACGGGACGCGCTACCGCCTGACCATGGACGGTCCCGCGCGCGGGCCGAAGGACCGGGCGTCCGGCCCCGGCGGCTTCCTCGAAGCCCTGAAGCGGGCCACCAAGGGCCTCGGCGAGAGCTGATCCCCCGCGGCGGAAGCGTCGCCACGACGCAAGCGCCTGCACGGTCGACGGGACGTCTCGGCGGACGGGATGCCTCGGGCCGACGGAACGGCGGTGACCTGCGCGGGGTCGCCGCGAGTTGCGGGCCGGTCACCACTGGTTCACCCTGGAAACCACCTCACCGAGGGTTCACCGGCGGTGACGCTGTGATCCAGCCCGCCGCCCTGCTGTACGCATGACAGATCCGTATCTTCGTCTTCTTCCGGACCTCAACTTCGGGGAGTCGCAGCCGTGATCAGCGAGCCAAGCAGGCACTGCACGGTGGAGCTCCAGGCCCTGCCGTCGCGGATCGGTCAGGTCCGCAGAATCGTTTCAGCGCATCTGCGCTACTGGCATCTCGATGCCTTGATCGACCATGCGGCGCTCGGTGTCACCGAGCTCCTGACCAATGTTCACCGGCACGCACAGCCGGACAAGATGTGCACCGTCGAGATCGAGCTGCTGCTCGATCGCCTCACCGTCTCGGTCCACGACCACGACCCGCGGATACCGCACGTCGACGGCCGGGCCGGGCCACCCCACCCCGACGACCTGGACGAGTGCGCCACCTCGGGCCGTGGTCTGGCCATCATCGAGGCCGTCAGCGAGAGCTGGGGCATCCGTCCGTACGACACCGGGAAGGTCATCTGGTTCACCCTTCCCGCGCCCACCCCCGCCGTGGCCGTCCCCTCGCGGGCGCATGCCGTGTACGGGGCGACCACCGACGGCCCCTTCGTCGGCCACACCCGCTTCCACGGCGCCCATGGCACGAGCCTGGAGGGTGTCCCCTTCGGCACGCCGGAGGTGCCGGCCCACGCCCCGGCGGTCGCCCGCTCGGCCCTGGCGGGCTGAACGCCGCCGCCGGGCGGATATTGGACATCGGATCATGGATCTTGGATCCAATATCCGTGATCCATGATCCGATATCCACGACGTGGCTCTCGGGCCGCCCGGCCGCGTCACTCCGTGGCGATCGCCCGCAGCACGTCCAGACGGGCGGCCCGCCGGGCCGGGCGCCAGGCCGCGAGCGCGCCCGCCGCGAGGCCGACCAGGGCGACGACCGCCAGCTGGAGCGGCGGGAGGGCGAAGGCGAACGCGCTGTCGCTCGCTCCGTCGGACGCCTTGACCAGGACCCAGCCGAGGAAGCCGCCGAGCAGTACGCCGCCGGCCGTGCCGAAGGCCGCGACGAGGACGGACTCCCAGCGGACCATGGCCTTCAGCTGGGCCCGGGTCTGGCCGACGGCGCGCAGCAGCCCGAGTTCGCGGGTGCGCTCGTGGATCGCGAGGGTCAGGGTGTTGGCGATGCCGAGCAGGGCGATGAGGACGGCCAGCGCGAGCAGCGCGTAGACGAGGGTCAGCATCATGTCGATGCCGCCCGCGGAGGACTCGGCGTACTCCTCGCGCGTCTGCACCTCCGGGTTGCCGTAGTCGGCCGCGACGTCCGCCACCGCCGCCTCGCCCGCCTCCGCGGAGACGCCGTCCGCGAAGCCGACGGCGACGAGCCGGTCGGAGTCCTGGGCGCGGTGCGGTGCCCAGGCCTCGCGGGTGACGACGTAGTCCCCGGCGAGTTCGGACTGCTCGTACACGGCCTTCACGGTGAAGATGCGCCGGGTGCCGTCCGTGAAGGCCAGTTCGGTCGTGCTGCCCGGCTTCAGGCCGGACTTGTCCGCCTCCGTGCCGGCGACGGCGATGCCGTCGGTCCCGAGGCCGTCCAACGAGCCCTGGACCTGCCCGAGGTCGAAGGCGCGGGCGAGCGCGGCGGGGTCGGTGACGGTCAGGGCACGGCCCTCGCCGTCGACCTCCGCGACCCCCTGGCCGAGGCCGACGGCGGTCTCCACCTCGGGCAGCGCCGCGAGCGCCGGGGCGAGCCGAGGGCTGAGTCCGCTGCCTCCGGAACCGAACGCCGGAGTGCTGACCGCCACGTCTCCGGCGAACGACCGCGAGACCGTCTGGTCCATGGTGGCCTTCAGCGAGGCGCCGAAGACCGTGAAGAGGGAGACGACGGCGACCCCGATCATCAGCGCGGTCGCCGTGGCGGCGGTCCGCTTCGGGCTCCGCAGGGCGTTGCGCCGGGCCAGCCCCCGGTTGGCGCCGCGCAGCGGCCCGCCGAGGATCCTTACGGCGTACGAGGAGGCCACCGGACCGAGGACGACGAACGCGGCGAGCGCGAGCACGGCCCCCGCAGAGGCGAGCCACAGCGACGGCGTCGCGAGGACCCCGGTGAGCACCACGGCGACGGCGGCGAGCAGCAGCCCCGCACCGGCCAGGGCACGCGCGCGTGAGGCGCCCGAGTCGTCCACGGCGGTCTCGCGGAGGGCGGCCAGGGGCGCGGTCCGCCCGGCCTTCACGGCGGGCAGCAGCGCGGAGCCGACACAGACCAGGAGGCCGACGGCGAAGGGCACCGCCAGGGACAGGGTACTGATCACCAGTTCCCCTTCGGGGAAGGGGAAGCCGATCGCCGGGAAGAGCGCCTGGAGCCCGGCCGCCACACCGATCCCACCCAGGAGGCCCGCCGCGGAGGCGACCAGGCCGACGGCCACGGCCTCGACCAGCGTCGAGCCCACGATCTGCCGACGGGAGGCGCCGAGGGCGCGCAGGAGCGCGTTCTCGCGGGTCCGCTGGGCGACGACGATGGCGAAGGTGTTGTGGATGGAGAAGACGGAGACGAGCAGCGCCACCCCGCTGAACACCAGCAGGAACGTGGTGAAGAGGGTGAGGAACTGGCCGGCGATCATGTCGGTGTTCTCCTGGGCCGACTGTTCGCCGGTGATCGCCTCGACGCCGGTGGGGAGCACGGGGGCGAGTGCGGCGACGAGATCCCGCTGCGAGGTGTCCGGGCCCGCCCGCACGAGGATGCCGGACGCGTCGCCCGGCTTCGGCGTCAGGTACTTCTCGGCGTCGGCGCGGGTCATGCCGGTGTAGGTGACCTGGCCCATGCCGTCCTCGCCGCCGAAGGTGGCCAGGCCCACGACGGTGACCCGCACCGGGTCGGGGGTGCGCAGCACGGTGGTGGAGCCGACGGCGAGGCCGCCGCTCTTCGCGGCGCCGCGGTTGACGACGACCTCGCCGGACCGCTCGGGCGCGCGGCCTTCGGCCAGGGCGTACGGGTTGAGCGCGGCGTCCTCGATCCAGTTGCCCGCGAGCGTGGGCGGGCCCTGGCCGCCGAGGGGCTCGCCGTCGGCGCCGATCAGCTGGCCCGCGCCCTCGATCCGGGGGACGGCCGCGGCGACGCCTGGCACCTGGGCGATCCGGTCGGCGAGGGAGGCGGGAACGGTGTCACGGGTCCCCTGACTCTCCCCCTCGACGGTGACCACGCTCGTGCTGCGGACCACGGCGTCCGTGCCGCTGGTGGCGTTGCCGAAGAGCGAGTCGAAGCTCGTCCGCAGGGTGTCCCCCATGACGAGGGTGCCGGTGAGGAAGGCGACCCCGAGCAGGATCGCGGAGAGCGTGCCGACGAAACGCCGCTTGTGGGCGCGGAGCGCGGACAGGCTGAGTCTCAGGGCGGCGTTCATGACGGCACCGCCCCTCGTCGCGCCCGGCCCGACGTGCGCGTGCCGTCGTCCGGCGGGCGCGTGCCGACGTCCGGCGTGCGCGTGCCGACGTCCGGCGTGCGCGTGCCGTCGACCGACGTGCGCGTGCCGACGTCCGACGTGCGGATGCCGTCCGGCGGGCGCGTGCCGTCCGGCGTGTGCGGGGAGCCGTCGAAGGCCTTCATGCGGTCGAGGACGCGTTCGGCGGTCGGCTCCGCCATTCTGTCGACGAGCCGGCCGTCGGCGAGGAAGACCACCTCGTCGGCGTGGGCGGCGGCCACCGGGTCATGGGTGACCATGACGACCGTACGGCCGGTCTGCCGGACGGTCCGGCCGAGCAGCCGCAGCACCTCCTCGCCCGAGCGCGAGTCGAGGTTGCCGGTCGGTTCGTCGGCGAAGACGACGTCGGGGGTGCCCGCGAAGGCCCGGGCGACGGCGACGCGTTGCTGCTGCCCGCCGGAGAGCTGGCTCGGCCGGTGGTGGAGCCGGTCGCGGAGGCCGACGGTGTCGACGAGGGCGTCGATCCAGTCCCGGTCGGGGGCGGTCCCGGCGAGGTCGAGGGGCAGGGTGATGTTCTCGGCGACGGTGAGGGTGGGCAGCAGGTTGTACGCCTGGAAGACGAAGCCGATCCGCTCGCGGCGCAGCAGGGTGAGCCGCCGGTCGTCGAGCGTGGACAGGTCGGTGCCGCCGATGATCGCGGACCCGGAGGTCAGGGTGTCGAGGCCCGCGGCGCAGTGCATCAGGGTGGACTTGCCGGACCCCGAGGGGCCCATGATCGCGGTGAAACGGCCGGCCGGGAAGTCGACGCTCACCCCGTCCAGGGCCCTGACCTCGGTGTCTCCGCCGCCGTAGACCTTGACGGCGGCGATGACTCGGGCGGCGGCACGCGGGACGGTGCCGGGGGCGGTGCTCGTCATCGCGCACGCCCCTGGGGTCCCGTGCGGCCGAACTGCTCCTCCAGGACCGTCAGCCGCCGCCAGTACTCGTCCTCGTCGATCTCGCCGGCCGCGAACCGGCGGCCGAGGAGCGCGATCGGGGACTGCTCGTCGTGACCGGGCCGGGGTCCCGGCCCGCGCCTGCCGCGCCACCCGGTGCGGCGCAGCACGGTGACGACGGTGAGGATCACGGCCGCCCAGACGACCGGGAAGAACAGGGCCCAGGGGCCTGGGCCTGCGTGGGCGAGGGTGTTCATGGGGCTCAGCTCCTCGTGGGTGGGTGTCGCCTCTGTCGATGGTTCGAGCCTCGCTCGCGGAGGGGGTGCGGGTCGTCGTACGGCCAGCGGCTTCGCGCGTACGCCGAGGGGAGTACGCGGCCGCGTACCGGGAGCAGCGCCATAGCAGGCTTCTGTACCTACTGGTATGTACACTGGCCGTATGACGACGTCGGACCGACTGATCGAGGCCACTCGCGAGCTGCTGTGGGAGCGCGGTTACGTAGGGACGAGCCCCAAGGCGATCCAGCAGGCCGCCGGGGCGGGGCAGGGCAGCATGTACCACCACTTCGCCGGGAAGCCGGATCTGGCGCTCGCCGCGATCCGGCGCACGGCGGACGAGATGCGGGCCGTGGCCAAGAGGTCGCTGAGCGGCGGAGGGTCGGCGTACGCGCGCGTGGAGGCATATCTGCTGCGCGAGCGCGCGGTGTTGCGCGGCTGCCCGGTCGGCCGGCTGACGATGGACCCGGACGTGATGGCGAGCGAGGAGCTGCGCGCCCCGATCGAGGAGACCCTCGACTGGCTGCGCGGCCGACTGACGTCCGTCTTCCAGGAGGGCCTGGAAAGCGGCGAGTTGACCGCAGCCCTCGACCCGGCCGAGCTGGCGGCCACCGTCGTGGCGACCGTGCAGGGCGGCTACGTCCTGGCCCGCGCGTCGGGCTCCCCCGCCGCCTTCGACACCGCGGTCCACGGTCTGCTCGGCCTGCTGCGCCCACTGTCGTCCCGTACCGACTGAGCACGCTCACGAGAAGCGGAGACCGCCCGATGCACGCGATGCAGTACGAGATCACCCTGCCCGCCGACTACGACATGGAGATCATCCGCACGCGGGTCGCGACCCGGGGCCATCTGCTCGACGACTTCCCCGGGCTCGGCCTCAAGGCGTATCTGATGCGGGAGCGGGCGGACGGATCGCCGGTCGCCCAGTACGCGCCGTTCTACCTCTGGAACACCCCGGAGGGCATGAACTCCTTCCTCTGGGGCCCGGGTTTCCAGGGGATCGTGAACGACTTCGGCCGGCCGGTGGTGCAGCACTGGACGGGCCTCGCGTACGAGGAGGGCCCGGCGGCCGCTGCCGCGCCCGCGACCGCGACCCGGCGGACGTCCCCAATACCGGGCGACGTCGCACCGGGCCACGCGGTCGCGGAGGCGCTCACGGAGCACGGGCTCGCGTCCCGGCGCGACGGTGTCGTCGCGAGCGCGCTCGCGATCGACCCCCGGCACTGGGAGCTGCTGTCCTTCACTCTCTGGGCGGAGGGGGCGCCGGTCCCCGCGGACGCGGGCGAGCGGTTCCAGGTGCTCCATCTCTCCGCGCCGGAGCGGGACTTGCTGGTCAGCCGACCGGAACGAGGGTGAGATAGGCCATGTTGAGGACGGAGCGGTAGCCGTTCAGCCACGACGACCGCTGGCGGTCGACGCGCTCGCGGGTCTCGGCGGCGAGCGGGTGGTCGGGGTGGGCGGCGAGCCAGAGTTCGGTGGCGTGGCGGTAGCCGGACTCGAACTCCTCCCACTCCTCCCGGCTCCCCGTCTCGATCCACGCCGGACGGAAGCCCGCCTCGATCGCGAGGTCCACGAGCGCACCGAGGCGGAGGTGGTCGCCGGTGTGCGCACCGGGCCACATCCCGGCGAGTTCCTCGTCCGTCGGGGTGCGCTCCCAGAAGCCCTCACCGAGGACGACCCGACCCCCGGGCCGGACCAGCCGGCGCAGCTCGCGCAGGGCGGCGGCCGGGTCGTGGGGCTGCTCGGGGTCGCACAGGGCCTGGCTGGATCCGAGGCAGAGGATCGCGTCGACCGGGCCGCGCGTCGTGCCGAGCGCCGACTCCTCCACGAACACGACGCGCTCGTCCAGCATGCGTTCCTTGGCCAGCTCCCGCCCCCTGGCCAGGTCCTCGGCGTTGATGTCGAGACCGACACCGGTCGCGCCGGGGGCGGCCTTCAGTACACGAAGCAGCAACTCGCCCCAGCCGCAGCCGATGTCCAGCACGGTGGCCGGCTCGCTGTCGGCGATCCGCTGGATCATCCGGACGGCACGGGCCTCGGAGAGGGGCCCGTGGAAGGTCAGACTGCCGAGGCGCGGAGGAAGATCGAATTCGGTCATGAGGAGCAACCGTAGTTCTCCACGGGCCGTTTGCCGAGCGGTTTGCGGAACGGTGCGCTCCCGGTTCCCGGCCCGGGCGTCGGCCCTGGGCCGGGGCGTCGACGTCGGTCCTGGGCCGGGATGTCGGCGTCGGCCCCGGGCCGGGGCTCCGGCGGCGGTCCTGGGCCGGGACGTCGGCGTCGGCCCCGGGCCGGGACGTCGGCGTCGGCCCCGGGCCGGGGCTCCGGCGGCGGTCCTGGGCCGGGGCGTCGGCGTCAGGCCGCCGCGCGGCCCAGGGCGGAGAGTGGGTCGTCAAGGACCGGCTGCCAGGCCAGCTCCGCCGCGCCCACCAGGCTGTTGTGGTCGAGCGTGCACGCGAGGATCGGCACTCCGCCGCTGCGGCCCCAGAGGCTGCGGTCCGCGACGACCGCGCGGAGCCGGTCGGGGTCGGCGTCGAGCAGTTCGCGGTGGAGGCCGCCGAGGATGATCCGGTCCGGGTTGAGGATGTTCACCAAGCCCGCGAGGCCGAGGCCGAGCCGGTCGATCAGCTCCTCCGTGGCGGCTCGCACACCCGGTTCGTCCGGGCTGGTACGGAGCAGGTCGCGGGCCTGCTGAAGCAACGACACCTCGGGGCCCGGGTCGCGGCCCGCCACCGTGAGGAAGGCCAGCGGGTCGGTCTCGACGTCGAGGCACCCCCGGCTGCCGCAGTGGCACGGACGGCCCTCCGGGTTGACCGTGACGTGCCCGACCTCCAGGGCGAGCCCCGAACTGCCGGTGTGCAGGCGCCCGTCGAGGACGAGCGCGCCTCCGACGCCCCGGTGGCCGGTGGCCACGCAGAGCAGGTCCTTGGCTCCCCGGCCGGCCCCGTGCCGGTGTTCGGCGAGGGCGGCGAGGTTGACGTCGTTGCCGGTGAAGGCGGGGCCCTCGATGCCCGCGGCGCGGACGCGTTCGGCGAAGATCTCCCGTACCGGCGCACCGGCCGGCCAGGCCAGGTGCAGCGGGTTGAGGGCCGTGCCCTCGGGTTCGGCGACCGCCGACGGGGCGGCGAGCCCGGCCCCCACGCAGCGGCGTCCGCTCTCGCGCAGCAGGGCCGCACCGGCGTCCACGACGGCGCCGAGGACCTGGGCGGGATCGGCGGAGACGGTGACGCAGCCGGGCGCGGTGGCCACGATCGTGCCGCCGAGGCCGACCAGCGCGGCACGGAAGCCGTCGGCGTGGACCTGGGCGGCGAGGGCGACGGGCCCCTTGTCGTCGACGGCGAGCCGGTGCGAGGGGCGGCCCTGCGAGCCCGCGGCGGCGCCGGGGTTGGAGTCGACGCGGATCAGGCCGAGGGCCTCGAGTTCGGCGGCGACGGCGCCGGCCGTGGCGCGGGTGACGCCCAGTTCCGCGGTGAGCACGGCACGGGTCGGCGCGCGACCCGTGTGCACCAGTTCCAGCGCTGGCCCGAGCGCGCCGCGCCCCCTGTCGAGCCGTGTTTTGGTCGTGGTCGCCTTGCCGTTCATGGGGGCGAGTCTCCCATGATCGGGCCGTCGCGCGGTCTGCGCGGGCGGAGACGGGCCGGATCCGCGCGTACCGCGCCCGAGGATCCGGCGGAAAGGGCACGGTCCACACCGACGGCCGGGGGTTGCAGGCCACGGGTAGAGGCCGGGGACACAGCGCGGTTCACGCCGACGGCCGGCGGCACAGGCCGCGGGTGCAGGCCGGGGACACGGCGCGGTCCACGCCGACGGCCACGGTCGCAAGCCGGGGCACGGCACGGGCCACGCCGACGGCCGCGGGCCGGGGGCAGGCCCGGGGCACGGCGCGGTCCGGGCCGATGGAGACGGATCCTCGAGTCGGGGGCGGGCGAGGGCGGGCGGTTGAAATCCGTACCGGTCCGCCCCTATCCTGAGTTTGTGCCGCTACTAAACAAAGTACGGACGGCCGTTCCGGGGGGCCCTGGCGGAGACACCGCCCCCTCCCTGTCCCGCCTCCGCTCCGCCCTGACCCTCTTCTTCGCCCTCGACGGCTTCCTGTTCGCCGGCTGGGTGGTCCGGATCCCGGCCATCAAGCAGCAGACCGGCGCCTCCGCCAGCGACCTCGGGCTCGCACTGCTCGGGGTGTCGGCCGGCGCGGTCGTCACCATGACCCTCACGGGCCGGCTCTGCCGGCGTCACGGCAGCCACGCCGTCACCGTCGCCACCGCGGTCCTCCTCTCGCTCTCGATCGCCCTGCCCGCGCTCACCCGTTCCCCGCTCGCCCTCGGCCTCGTCCTGCTCGTCTTCGGCGCGGCCTACGGCGGCATCAACGTGGCCATGAACAGCGCCGCCGTCGACCTGGTGGCCGCGCTGCGCCGCCCCGTGATGCCGTCCTTCCACGCGGCGTTCAGCCTCGGCGGCATGCTCGGCGCGGGCCTCGGCGGGCTCGTGGCGGGAAGCCTGTCACCCACCGCGCACCTCCTCGGCCTGACCGTCGCCGGCCTGCTCCTGACGGCGCTCGCGGGTCCCGTGCTGCTCCGGCAGCCCTCCCCCGCCCTGCCGGAGGCCACCACCGCTCGGGCCGCCACGTCCGCGAACGGCGCCCGGCCGACGGGCAGGTCGGGCTCGCGGGGGCTCGTCGTCGTCTTCGGGGTGATCGCGCTCTGCACCGCGTACGGCGAAGGCGCCCTGGCCGACTGGGGCGCGCTGCACCTGGAGCAGGACCTCGACGCACACCCCGGTCTCGCCGCCGCCGGCTACTCGCTCTTCGCGCTCACCATGACCATCGGCCGGCTGTCCGGCACCGCTCTCCTGGAGCGGCTCGGCCAGACCCGCACCCTCGTGGCGGGTGGGGCGACGGCAGCCGCCGGGATGCTGCTCGGCGCCCTAGCACCCAGCGTCTGGGCCGCCCTGCTCGGCTTCGCGATCACGGGCCTCGGCCTGGCGAACATCTTCCCCGTCGCGGTGGCACGGGCGGGCGCCCTCGCCGGTCCGAGCGGGGTGGCCACCGCCTCCACCCTCGGCTACGGCGGCATGCTGCTCGGCCCGCCGTCCATCGGCTTCCTCGCCGACTGGTTCTCCCTGCCCGTCGCCCTTACCACCGTCGCCGCACTCGCGGCGGGCGCCGCCGTCATCGGGTACGCGGCCCGGAACGCGCAGGCGCCGACGGCCGGGTGAGCGATCCCGTTTCCGGGCCCGCCGCCGGGCCGCCGCTGACAGAATCCGCGCCATGGACTTCATGACGGTGGACGAGCACATCGCGGCTGTCGACACGGCGGGCAGGGCCCTCACGGACGCCGCGGCGGCGGCCGGACCGGACGCCGTCGTGGCGACCTGTCCCGGGTGGCGGGTACGGGACCTCCTGCGCCATACCGCGATGGTGCACCGCTGGGCGACGGGCTTCGTCGCCGAGGGGTACACCTCCTACCGCCCCGGCGACGCCGAGCCCGAACTCGACGGCGCGGAGCTGCTCGCCCACTTCCGCGCGGGCCACGCCCGCCTGGTGGCGGCCCTGCGCGCGGCTCCCGCGTCCCTGGAGTGCTGGACGTTCCTGCCCGGCGCGTCCCCGCTCGCCTTCTGGGCACGCCGCCAGGCGCACGAGACGACGGTCCACCGCGTGGACGCCGAGTCCGCCCTGCCCGCGCACGGCGCCACGCACGGGGCAGCGCCCGTGGACACGGCGCTCGCTGTGGACGGCATCGACGAGTTGCTGTGCTCCTTCCACGCCCGCGAGCGCAGCCGGGTCAGGACGCCCGAGCCCCGCGTCCTGCGGGTGCGGGCAACGGACACCGGTGACGTGTGGACCGTACGACTGTCTCCGGAGGCACCCGTCACGGAACGGGGCGGGGCGGAGGCGGCCGTCGGAACCGCCGCCGACTGCGAGCTCGGCGGCCCCGCCGACCGGCTCTACCTCACGCTCTGGAACCGGCTGCCCCACGGCGCGGTGACCGTGACGGGCGACGCGTCCCTGGCCCGGCTCTGGCGGGAGACGTCAGCGATCACCTGGTCGTAGCGATCGCGGCCCAGAGGGCGGTCGTCAGCCCAGCCAGCCCGGGCGCACGAGACCCGACTCGTAGGCGAGCACGACGAGTTGGGCACGGTCGCGGGCGCCGAGCTTCACCATGGAGCGGCTCACGTGCGTCTTGGCGGTCAGGGGACTGACGACCAGCCGCCGGGCGATCTCCTCGTTCGACAGGCCGATGCCGACCAGGGCCATCACCTCCCTTTCCCGCTCGGTCAGTTCGTCGAGACCGCGTACGGCGGCCGGGGGCTTCGAGCGGGCCGCGAACTCCTCGATGAGGCGCCGTGTCACGCCCGGCGAGAGGAGGGCGTCGCCGTGGACGACCGCGCGGACCGCCCGTACCAGCTCTTCCGGTTCGGTGTCCTTCACGAGGAACCCGGAGGCGCCGGAGCGGATCGCCTCGAAGACGTACTCGTCGAGCTCGAAGGTGGTCAGCATGACCACCTTCACCGCGCCGAGCCCGGGGTCGGCGGTGATCGCGCGGGTGGCGGCGAGGCCGTCCAGGCGCGGCATCCGGATGTCCATGAGGACGACGTCCGGACGCAGTTCGCGGGCCTTGGCCGCCGCCTCCTCGCCGTCGGCGGCCTCGCCGGCCACCTCGATGTCGGGCTGGGCGTCCAGAAGCGCCCGGAAGCCGGCCCGTACGAGCGACTGGTCGTCGGCGAGCAGCACACGGATCACGGCGTCTCCCGTCGCGGCGCCTCCCGCCACGGCGTCCGAGGTCACGGCGTCCCCCGCCACGGCACTTCCCGTCACGGCACCCCCCGCCACAGCGTCTCCGGCCACGGCCTCTCCGTTCACAGCGTCTCCTTCGGGCGGACGGGCAGGACGGCGCGCACCCGGAAGCCGCCGTCCGGGCGGGTGCCCGCCTCGATGGTGCCACCGAGCGCGGTGGCCCGCTCCCGCATCCCCGCAAGTCCGTTGCCGCTGCCGCCGGCGTCGCCGCCGGTCGCGGGCCCGTCGTCGTCCACCCGGAGTTCCACCCGGTCCGGCGCGTAGCCGATCACGACGCGCGCGGTGCGGGATCCGGAGTGGCGGACCACGTTGGTCAGGGCCTCCTGGACGATCCGGAAGGCCGCGAGGTCCGTGCCCGGCGGGAGCGGCACGGGCGCCCCCTCGGTCGACGTCCGCACGGTGAGTCCGGCCGAGGCCGCCTGTTCGACGAGTTCAGGGAGGCGGTCGAGGCCGGGCGCGGGGGTGCGGGGGGCCTCGCCGGGGGCGCGCAGGGTGTGGAGGACCTGGCGGACCTCGCCGAGCGCCTCCTTGCTCGCCGCCTTGATGGTGGTCAGCGCGGCGCGGGCCTGCTCGGGGTCGGTGTCGAGCAGGGCGAGGCCGACGCCGGCCTGGACGTTGATGACGGAGATCGAGTGGGCGAGGACGTCGTGCAACTCACGGGCGATCCGCAGCCGTTCCTCGTCGGCCCGGCGTCGCTCGGCCGCCGCGCGTTCGGCCCGCTGGGCGGCCCACTGCTCACGGCGGACCCGCACCAGCTCGGAGGCGGCGAGGATGGCGACGACGAACGCGAAGACGGGGATCTCCTGTCCCCACGGCGCGGCGGAGTCACCGGCGGGAGGCAGGTGGCGGTAGAGCCAGTGGGCGATCAGCAGGTGCCCCGCCCACAGCAGACCGAGCGCCCACCAGGCGGCGCGCCGGTGGCCCCGGACGACGGCCGCGAAGCAGGCGACGGCGACGACGAGGAAGACCGGCCCGTAGGCGTAACCGGCGCCGAAGTAGACGAGCGTGACGGCGGCGGTGCCGAAGACGACGGGGACCGGGTAGCGGTCGCGGAGCAGGAGCAGTGCGCAGCAGAGGATCAGCAGCGAGCGGCCGAGGGCGTCCAGCGACTCGCGGTCCGGCTGGTTCCTCGCCGCGAAGCCGGAGCCCACCAGCACGAAGAGGGCGAGCAGCAGCGTCGACCGCCACGGCAGTCCGCCGCCGGGCGCGCGATCGGCCCAGCGCAGTGGCCAGGGCGGCCCGTCCGAGGCGCCACGCACCCAGGGCGGACCGCCGTCTCCGTGCCTGCGCTGTTCGTCCATGCCCGCCACGCTAGACGTGACCGGGCGGCGGGAGCGTCAGCCGAGCGTGGTGATCGGGTGTACTCCCGGCGGAGTACATCCACCGACTCGCTCCGCCGTCGGAGCCGCTGTGGCAGGCTGCGGGAAGGATCGAGCCACGGGGGGCTGTCGATGCGCAAGAAGCGTGCACAGAAGGTGTCTCGGACGATGGCGGGCGGGGAGCCGATCACACTCGCGCTCTCCTCGACGCCGTTCAAGACCTTCACCCGACTCGCCTGCACGGCGGGACAGTTCGGCTGCGCGTACGTGGACATGCAGCCGCAGAAGAACTCCCGTGGCAGTGCGATCCGTTCGGCCGCCCCGGCCGCGCGTAGGCGCGTCGCGGGGGCTACGAGCGGGCCCGTAGCCCGATCTCCCGGCCGAGGCGGTCGGCGGCCGTCGCGAAGAACGTCTCCCGGTCCTCGACCACCCGGTTGAACTGGCCGAACACCTCGAAGGAGACGAGCCCGAAGAGCTGCGACCAGGCGGTGACCATGGCGACGGCGAGGGCGGGCGGCAGGTCGTGGGCGAAGTCGGCGGCCATGCGCTCCGCCTCGGGTCGCAGGGCCGCGGGGACGGCCGGCGGCGCGATGCCGTCGGCGGCATGGGCCTCGCGGGCGATCTCGATGAGGACGAGCGCGACGCGGGAGGCGGGCCCGATCGTGTCCTGCGGGGCCGCGTAGCCGGGCACCGGAGAACCGTAGATCAGGGCGTACTCGTGCGGGTGCGCGACGGCCCAGGCGCGGACGGCGCGGCAGACGGCGATCCAGCGGGCGAGGTGGTCGTCGGGTGCGGTGGCGGCCCGGGAGTCGGCGAGCGCCTGCTCGGCGACGGCGCCGACCGCGTCGTAGGCGTCGATGATGAGGGCGGTGAGGAGGTCGTCGCGGCTGGGGAAGTAGCGGTAGAGCGCCGACGACACCATGCCGACCTCGCGGGCGACCGCGCGCAGGGAGAGCTTGGCGGCGCCTTCGGCGGCGAGCTGGGCGCGGGCCTCGTCCTTGATGGCGGCGGTGATCTCGATACGGGCGCGGGCGCGGGCTCCTTGGACGCTGGTCATGGAGAGCAGTCTGCCACCTTTCGGAGCACCGCACTGAAAGGAGAGCACTGCTCTTGCTTTGGAGTGTCGAACCGTGCACACTGATCTCAAGAGAGAGCAGTGCTCACAGTTTTCCGCTCGGGAACAGAGATCGCCTCGGAGGCCGCCATGTCCGCTCAGTCCAGCGCCCACGTCATGAAGCCCGGCTGGTTCACCGTGAACGTCATGAACCGGGCCGTCGCGTGGCTCACCCGGCGGGGCCTCAGCGTCTGGGGCTCCCGTGTCCTCGCGGTGCGCGGCCGCAAGAGCGGCGAGTGGCGCCGTACGCCCGTCAACCTGCTGACGCTGGACGGCGCGCAGTACCTGGTGGCGCCGCGCGGCCACGTGCAGTGGACCCACAACATGCGGGCGGCCGGCGGCGGTGAGCTGCACCTGGGCAAGCAGGTGCAGCCGTTCACCGCCGTAGAGGTGACCGACGACGAGAAGCCCGCCCTCCTGCGCGCCTACCTCAAGCGCTGGAAGGCGGAGGTGGGTGTCTTCTTCGGCGGGGTCGGACCGGACTCGACGGACGCCGAGCTGCGCGCGATCGCGCCGAAGCACCCGGTCTTCCGCATCACTCCGACCGTGTGACCCCGGAGCCCGAAGAGCCCGAGCCGTCCGGCGCGTCCGGCGCGTCGGACGTGTCCGCCTTCGCCGGACCGGGCACCTCCGGCGCCTCCAGGACATCGGGCTCGGCGTCGACCGACCGCACCGACTCCGACTGCGCCGCCACACCCCGGAGGGTCGTCCCGCCCGTCGGCGCCATGCGGCGGTCGAGGACGTCGAGCGCACGCCGGGCGACTCCGTTCGAGCGGACGAGCCCGGCCAGCGAACTCGACCCCCGCGTGATGTCCGCGAAGGCGTTCCAGGCCGGGCGCAGGCCCGTCAGCGCGGCGTGCAGCAGCCCCGGCCTGCGCTCGAACAGGGCGAGCATCCGCCGCCCGACGGCCATCTCCACACCGAGGCCCGCCTTGATGGCGAAGGCGTAGTTCAGCGCCTGCCGGCGCGCATCGACGGCGTCGTTCGACTCGGCGATCCGTACCGCCCACTCCCCCGCGAGCCGCCCCGAGCGCAGCGCGAAGGAGATGCCCTCGCGGGTCCACGGCTCCAGGAGCCCCGCCGCGTCACCGCACACCAGGACCCGGCCGCGCGACAGCGGCGAGTCGTCGCTGCGGCAGCGGGTGAGGTGCCCGGAGGAGACGGCCGGCTCGAAGCCCGCGAGCCCGAGCCGGGCGATGAAGTCCTCCAGATAGCGCTTGGTCGCCGCGCCCTCGCCGCGCGCCGAGATGACGCCGACGGTGAGCGTGTCGCCCTTGGGGAAGACCCAGCCGTAGCTGCCGGGCATCGGACCCCAGTCGATGAGGACCCGTCCCTTCCAGTCCTCGGCGACGGACGCCGGAACGGGGATCTCCGCCTCCAGGCCGAGGTCCACCTGCTCCAGCTTCACGCCGACATGAGCCCCTATCCGGCCCGCGCTGCCGTCCGCGCCGACGACGGCACGGGCGAGCAGGGTCTCGCCGTCCGCGAGGACCACGGCGACCGTGCGCCGGTCCGGCACGGCGGGGCCGTGCTGCTCGACGCGGGAGACGGTGACGCCGGTGCGCAGCTCGGCGCCCGCCTTCTGCGCCTGCTCGACGAGGCCGGCGTCGAACTCGGGCCGGTTGATGAGGCCGAAGAGCATGCGGCGCGAGCGGCGCGTCCTCGCGAAGCGGCCGTTGAGGGAGAAGGTGACGGCGTGCACCCGGTCCTGCAGGGGCAGTTCGAAGCCGGGCGGGAGGGCGTCCCGCGAGGGGCCGATGATGCCGCCGCCGCAGGTCTTGTACCGGGGCAGTTCGGCCTTCTCCAGGAGCAGCACCCGGCGGCCGGCGACCGCCGCCGCGTACGCCGCCGACGCGCCGGCGGGACCGGCCCCGACGACGACCACGTCCCAGACCGTCGCCGCGTCCTGCGGCTCTTCCGCGCGTACCTCTTCGGCGTCTGCGTTCTCGCTGCTCACGATGTGCTTCTGCTCCTGATCCGACGATGATCCAAGCTCTCGGGGCATCCTACGGCGCGGCCCTTCGGACCCCGCGCCGTAGGATCGGCAATACGTTCGCCGTCCCACCGACATACGGCGACACCCTGACAACGTCGCACCCACCAGGAGCGTGCCCATGACCGCGAATCCGATCGTCGAGACCGTCGCAGGCCTGATGCCCCGCGCCAAGACGGAGCTGACGGAGCTCGTGGCATTCGAGTCGGTGGCGGACGAGGCGGTGGCTCCCCGCAGCGAGTGCGAGGGCGCGGCGAACTGGGTGGCCGACGCGCTGCGCGCCGAGGCGTTCGAGGACGTGGCGCTGCTCGACACCCCAGACGGTTCCCAGTCCGTCTACGGTCTGCTGCCCGGCCCGGCCGGCGCGCCCACCGTCCTCCTCTACGCGCACTACGACGTGCAGCCGAAGCTGGACGAGTCGGCGTGGATCACGCCGCCGTTCGAGCTGACGGAGCGCGACGGGCGCTGGTACGGGCGTGGCGCGGCCGACTGCAAGGGCGGGTTCATCATGCACCTGCTCGCGCTGCGCGCCCTCAAGGCGAACGGCGGAGTGCCCGTCACGGTCAAGATGATCGTGGAGGGTTCGGAGGAGCAGGGCACCGGCGGCCTGGAGCGGTACGCGGAGGCCCACCCCGAACTGCTGGCCTCGGACGCGATCGTCATCGGCGACACGGGCAACTTCCGGCTCGGTCTGCCGACGGTCACCGCGACCCTGCGCGGCATGACGATGATCCGGGTCCAGATCGACACCCTCGAAGGCAACCTGCACTCGGGCATGTTCGGCGGCGCGGCGCCCGACGCGCTGGCCGCGATGATCCGGGTCCTGGACACCCTGCGCGCCGAGGACGGCTCCACGGTCATCGACGGTCTGCCCGCGGACGCGGTGTGGGAGGGCCTGCAGTACCCGGAGGACGACTTCCGGGCGGACGCGAAGGTCCTGGCGGGCGTCGGTCTGCCGGGCGACGGCACGGTCGCCGACCGGCTCTGGGCCCGCCCGGCCGTGACCGTCATCGGCATCGACTGCCACCCGGTGGCCGGCGCCACGCCGTCGATCCCGTCGACCGCGCGGGCGCAGATCAGCCTGCGCGTCCCGCCGGGCCAGGACGCCGCCGAGGCGACGAAGCTGCTGTACGCGCACATCGAGAAGCGCGTGCCGTGGAACGCCCGGGTGTCGTTCGAGCAGGTCGGTCAGGGGCAGGCGTTCCGGGCGGACGTGACGAGCCCGGCGTACGTCTCGATGGCGGAGGCGATGAAGGTCGCGTACCCCGGTCAGGAGATGCAGACCTCCGGCATGGGCGGCTCGATCCCGCTCTGCAACACGCTTGCCTCGCTCTACCCCGAGGCGGAGATCCTGCTCATCGGTCTGAGCGAGCCGGAGGCGCAGATCCACGCGGTGAACGAGTCGGTGTCGCCGGAGGAGCTGGAGCGGCTCGCGGTCGCGGAGGCGCACTTCCTGCAGAACTACGCCCGCTCGAAGCAGGGTTGAGCGACGGCGCGACAGTGGCGTTCAGCGTTGGGCGAAGCTCGCCGAGAGCGTAGTCCGATGCGGCGGACCTGCGGATTTCCGTAGGTTCGCCGCATGGAACTGAGCGAGATCACCCCGCGACTGCACCTGCTGCGCTTCTCCGTCGGCCAGGCCTATCTGTGGCGGGACGAGGAGGAGTTGACCCTCATCGACGCCGGCTGGGTGGGCTCGGCGGACGAGATCGAGACGGCGATACGGGGCGTGGGCCTGGACCCCGCCCGTATCCGCCGGATCGTGCTCACCCACTGCCACCGCGACCATGTGGGCTCCGCGCAGGAGTTGGCGGACCGCTTCGGGGCGCGGATTCTGGCCCACCGGCTGGACGCGCCGGTGATCCGGGGCGAGGCCCCGGTCCCCGAACCCGACCTGCTCGACTGGGAACTCCCCTTGTACGAGCACGGCCTGACCGTCCCCGAAGCGCCGCCCACCCGGGTCGACCGGGAGCTGGCGGACGGCGAGGAGCTGGACTTCGGCGGCGGCGCGTTCGTGGTGCACACCCCGGGCCACACGCCCGGCTCGATCGCGGTCCATCTGCCGGAACACGGCGTCCTGTTCACCGGCGACACCGTCGCCTCGGTGCAGGGCGTGACCTTCGGCGTGTTCCATGTGGACCGCGACCGCGCCATGGAGTCGATGCGTCGCCTGGCCGACCTGAAGCCCTCGATCCTGTGCTGCGGGCACGGCGCCCCGGTGACGGAGGACACGGCCCGGCAACTGGCCGAGGCGGTCGGCTAGTTCACCCGCAGGTGCGGCGGCTCAGCCGACCGGGACACCCGCCTCCAGGTTGAGGACCGTGCCGCGTTCGCGGGCGCGCAGGGCCCAGCGGAGGCGGCGGTAGCGGACCGGGGGGAGGAGTTCGGACGCCTCGTCCTCGGTGACGAAGCGCCAGCCGCGCAGTTCGGCGCCGGGCAGCAGGAGGCGGTCGGCCTCCGCCGAGGGGAGCCGGCCGCCGTCGAAGAGGAGGCGCAGACCGCCGTAGCCGGGAGGCTGAGGGCGCTCCCAGTCGACGAGCAACAGCCGGGGGACGGAGTCGAGTTCTATCCCTATCTCCTCGGCCACCTCGCGCATGCCCGCGCGGGCGGGTGGCTCGCCGGGTTCGACGACGCCTCCGGGGAACTCCCAGCCCGGCTTGTAGGTGGGGTCGACGAGCAGGAAACGATCCTGCTCGTCGAAGAGCAGGACGCCGGCGGCCAGCGTCTCCCCGGTGGGCTCGGGTGTCTGGACGATGCCGCAGGGGGCGGCGAGGCCCGCGTGGACGGCCTCGGCGACGACCTCGGCGGTCTCGGCGGGTGTGAGGCGCGAGTTGTCGACGGCGTAGGCGTCGGCGGCGAGCCAGTCGAGCGCGGCTCGGAAGGGCTCGATCCTGGCGTGGCACCACAGCCGGGCGCGCTCGGCGCCCTCCGGATCGTCCTCCGCCGCCGCACGGCCGTCGACCCGGGCCCGCAGGATCGTTTCCTCGGGAGTGAGCACCACGTGCCGCACCTCGATCCGGCGCGCCGCGAGACCGCCGAAGATCTCGTCCCGGTACTCCTGCCGGATCAGCGTCATGGGCACGACGAGGACGCCACCCACCTCGGCCAGCAGCGCGGCGGCGGTGTCCACCACCATCCGGCGCCACACCGGCAGGTCCTGGAAGTCGTCCACCTCCTCCCGCCGTTTCTTCGGCAGCAGCAGGTCCAGGAAGCCGCCGGTGAGCTCGGGGTCGTACAACGTGCTGTTCGGGATCAGATCGACCAGCTCACGCGCGGTGCTTGTCTTGCCCGCGCCGAACGCACCGTTGATCCAGACGATCACGGTTCCCCCTCTTCGGTAGCCCCAAGTGGCTTGCCCGCAACACCCTGCCACGGAAACCCCGGGCACGCCCCGGGGTGGCCGGCCACCCCGCGAACGCCCGTGCGGGCCGGTGCGTAACACTTCGGTACGGACCGTCGTTGGACCGGCGAGGCAAGGGGGTGCGGAGATGAGCCGTACGGTATTGCAGAGGTTTCCCGCGGGCGGCCCGCGGGGCAGCTGGCCCGCCGAGGAGTTCGCGAGCGCCCGCCGGGACGAGGGGCTCCCGGCGGAGGTCGTGATGGACCTGGAGTCCGACACGTTCCTCGTGGTCGTCCGGCAGCGGACGCCGGAGGCGGCCGGCCGGTACGCCGCGCGTCGCGACGCGGTGACGGCGGCGCGGGTCTGACGGCTCCTCGGGTCTCACCGCGCGGGCCTGGCAGTTCCTCGGGTCTCACGGCGCGGGCCTGACGGCGCGTCACCCGCCCGACGGCCGAGAGAGAGCGTCACGCCCCGAATCGGCGGCGGCGCGGCGCGGACTCAGTGCGCC
>NZ_JBEZNQ010000044.1:0-69624 GCF_040653315.1 Streptomyces sp. NPDC047981
GCGTCGCCGTCGCCTCCTGCTTCACCGCCCCCGGCCGCTTCGCGGCCCACGCCGCCGCGCACGCCCCCTGGATCGCCGCGCACCCCCTCGGCGACCACCCCGCCCTCGCCCGCCTGGTCCTGCACCGCTACGACCAGGCGCTCACCGCCCCCGCGGCCTCCTGGCGAGAACTCGCCTCCGCCTGAGGGCCCATGGGCCGTCCCAGGACCTGCCCCGGGACTCCGCCCCGGGACTCCGCCCCAGGACCTGCCCCAGACCCGCCCGGACCGGCCACCGGACGGTGTCACCCGCACGCCAGGGACCCCATGTGTCCGTCCCGCCCGTTACCTTCGGTGCATGGAAGGCTTCGCGGACACCCCCGGCATCACGCACACCCCCGGTACCACGGACACCCCCGGCTACGACGACGGCGCCACCGAGCGCTGGGCCGCCGAGCCGGACAAGAGGCCAGGGCGGACCGCCTTCCAACGGGACCGCGCGCGCGTGCTCCACTCCAGCGCCCTGCGCCGGCTCGCGGGCAAGACCCAGGTCGTCACCCCCGGTTCCCGGAGCCATGCCTGGGACGCCAGCCCCCGCACCCGCCTCACCCACTCCCTGGAGTGCGCCCAGGTCGGGCGTGAGCTGGGCGCCGCGCTCGGCTGCGACCCCGACCTCGTCGAGGCCGCCTGCCTCGCCCACGACATGGGCCACCCGCCCTTCGGGCACAACGGCGAGGTCGCGCTCAACGAATTCGCCAAGGACTGCGGCGGCTTCGAGGGCAACGCCCAGTCGCTGCGGCTGCTCACCCGGATCGAGCCCAAGCGGTTCATCGCCGACCCCGCCGGCGGCCGGCCCGTCAGCGTCGGCCTCAACCTCACCCGTGCCGCGCTCGACGCCGCCACCAAGTACCCCTGGCCGCGCGGCGGTCACCCCGAGGACCCCGACTCCTCCAAGTTCGGCGTGTACGAGGACGACCTGCCCGTCTTCGAGTGGGCCCGGCAGGGTGCCCCCGCCCACCGCAAGTGCTTCGAGGCCCAGGTCATGGACTGGTCCGACGACGTCGCGTACTCGGTGCACGACTTCGAGGACGGGCTGCACGCCGGCCACATCGACCCGAACATGCTCTTCGCCGAGCCCGAGCGCGCCGAGATCTGGCGCGTCGCCATCGGCCGGTACGTCCCCCACGACACCGACCCGGAGGAGCTCGCCGAGGCGCTCGACCGGCTCGTCGACCAGGACTGGTGGCCGCACGGCTACGACGGATCGGCCGTCGCCCAGGCCCGGCTCAAGGACGCCACCAGCCAGCTGATCGGCCGCTTCGCCCTCGCCGCGGAGGGCGCCACCCGGCAGGCGTACGGATCCGGCCGCCTCACCCGGTACGCCGCCGAACTCGTCGTCCCCCGCGCGACCCGCAACGAATGCGCCGTCCTCAAGGCCGTCGCCGACCGGTACGTGATGCAGCGCGCCGAGCAGGAGGCCCTCCGCGCCGACCAGCGCATCGTCCTCGCCGAGCTCGCCGAGGCGCTCACCTCCCGCGCCCCCGAGGGGCTCGACCCGCAGTTCCGCGCCCTCTTCGACGCCGCGGACGACGACAGGTCGCGCAAGCGGGTGATCATCGACCAGATCGCCTCCCTCACCGACGCCTCCGCGCGCACCCTGCACGCCCGCCTCCGCCCGCGCCGCGCATGAGACCCGCCCTCTTTCGTCATCACGCTCCGTGCGGGACGCTCGGCGCAGGGCCCGAGGCGGAACGGCTCGCCGAACGCCCGGAGGCGTAGCGTAGAAGCGGTCGCAACGAGGAGGCATCAAGTGGTCGACGCAGATCAGACCTTCGTCATCGTCGGCGGGGGACTGGCCGGGGCCAAGGCGGCGGAGACGCTCCGCTCCGAGGGGTTCACCGGCCGGGTCATCCTCATCGGCGACGAACGCGACCACCCCTACGAACGCCCACCGCTCTCCAAGGGCTACCTCACCGGCAAGGAGGAGCGCGACAGCGTCTTCGTCCACGAGGCCGCCTGGTACGCCCGGGCCGAGGTCGAGCTCCACCTCGGGCAGCCCGTCACCACCGTCGACCGCGAGGCCCGCACCGTACGCCTCGGCGACGGCACCACCATCCGCTACGACCGGCTGCTGCTCGCCACCGGCTCCGAGCCGCGCCGCCTCGACGTCCCCGGCACCGGCCTCGCCGGCGTCCACCACCTGCGCCGGCTCGCCCACGCCGACCGGCTGCGCCACGTCCTGGCCGCCCTCGGCCGGGACAACGGCCATCTGGTGATCGCGGGCGGTGGCTGGATCGGTCTGGAGGTCGCCGCCGCGGCCCGCGGCTACGGCGCCGAGGTCACCGTCGTCGAGTCCGAGCCCACCCCGCTCCACCAGGTCCTCGGCCCCGAGCTCGGCCAGCTCTTCGCCGACCTGCACACCGAGCACGGCGTCCGCTTCGTCTTCGGCGCCCGGCTCGCCGAGATCGTCGGACAGGACGGCATGGTCCTCGCCGTCCGCACCGACGACGGCGAGGAGCACCCGGCGCACGCCGTCCTCGCCGCGATCGGCGCCGCCCCGCGCACCGCCCTCGCCGAGGCCGCGGGGCTCGCCCTGGTCGACCGCGCCCACGGCGGCGGCATCGCCGTCGACGCCTCGCTGCGCACCTCCGACCCGGAGATCTTCGCGGCCGGCGACGTCGCCGCCGCGCACCACCCGCTCCTGGACACCCGGCTGCGCGTCGAGCACTGGGCCAACGCCCTCAACGGCGGCCCGGCCGCCGCCCGCGCCATGCTCGGGCAGCACGTCTCGTACGACCGCGTGCCGTACTTCTTCTCCGACCAGTACGACCTCGGCATGGAGTACTCCGGCTGGGCCCCGCCCGGCTCCTACGACCAGGTCGTGATCCGCGGGGACGCGGGAAAGCGGCAGTTCATCGCCTTCTGGCTGAAGGACCGCAAGGTGCTCGCCGGGATGAACGTGAATGTGTGGGACGTCACAGAACCCGTTCAGAAGCTCATCCGGGCCGGGTCCCCGGTGGACACCGACGCCCTCGCGGATCCGTCCGTCCCCCTGGAGAGCCTCGTTCCCTGACCCGCCCACGTAGAATTCCCGCGTGGCAGGCAGGATCAACGATGACGACGTGAAGGCGGTACGGGACGCGGTCCCGATCGACGCCGTCGTGTCCGAGTACCTCCAGCTCCGCAACGCCGGCGGCGGCAACCTCAAGGGCCTGTGCCCCTTCCACGACGAGAAGTCCCCCTCCTTCCAGGTCAGCCCGAGCAAGGGCCTGTTCCACTGCTTCGGCTGCCAGGAGGGCGGCGACACGATCGCCTTCGTGATGAAGATCGACCACCTGTCCTTCTCGGAGACGGTCGAGCGCCTCGCCGCGAAGGCGGGCATCACCCTGCGCTACGAGGAGGGCGGCTACAACCCCGGCCACCAGCGCGGCGAGCGCATCCGGCTGGTCGAGGCGCACAAGGTCGCCGCCCAGTTCTACGTCGACCAACTCGACTCGCCCGAGGCCGAGATCGGCCGGAAGTTCCTCGCCGAGCGCGGCTTCGACCAGGCCGCCGCCGCGCACTTCGGCGTCGGCTACTCCCCGGCCGGCTGGGACCACCTCACCCGCTTCCTGCGCGGCAAGGGCTTCTCCGACAAGGAGCTGATCCTCTCCGGGCTCTCCCAGGACGGCCGCCGCGGCCCCATCGACCGCTTCCGCGGCCGGCTCATGTGGCCGATCAGGGACGTGGGCGGCGACGTCGTCGGCTTCGGCGCGCGCAAGCTCCGCGACGACGACAACGGGCCGAAGTACCTGAACACGCCCGAGACGCCGATCTACAAGAAGTCCCAGGTGCTCTACGGCATCGACCTGGCGAAGAAGGACATCGCCAAGGTCAGCCGGGCCGTCGTCGTCGAGGGCTACACCGACGTCATGGCCTGCCACCTCGCGGGCGTCACCACCGCCATCGCCACCTGCGGCACCGCCTTCGGCGGCGACCACATCAAGATCCTCCGCCGGCTCCTGATGGACAACGGCTCGGCCCGGGTGATCTTCACCTTCGACGGCGACGCGGCCGGCCAGAAGGCCGCCCTGCGCGCCTTCGAGGACGACCAGAAGTTCGCCGCCGAGACCTACATCGCGATCGCCCCCGACGGCATGGACCCCTGCGAGCTGCGGCTCGCCAAGGGCGACCAGGCCGTCGCCGAGCTGGTCGAGCCGCGGACCCCCCTGTTCGAGTTCGCGCTCCGCCAGATCGTCGCCCGCTACGACCTGGAGACCCCGGCCGGCCGGGCCGCCGCCCTCGACGAGGCCGCGCCGATCGTCGCCCGGATCAAGAACATCGCCTCCCAGCACGAGGTCGCCGTCCAGCTCGCGGGCATGCTCGGCATCCTCGACACCCCGTTCGTGGTCAAGCGCGTCGCCCAGATCGCCCGGTGGCAGCGCGACCGCGGCGGCCGGGGCGCGCCCGCGCCCGCGGCCCCGCAGCGCGGCTACCAGAACACCCAGGCGCCCTCGGCCGCCCCCGCGGGCCCCGCGCTCAACCTGCGCAGCCCCGCGCACCGCACCGAGCGCGAGCTGCTCAAGCTGGCCCTGCAGCGCCCCGAGCTGGTCTCCCCGGCCTTCGACGCGTACGGCGTCGACGAGTTCACCGCCCCGCCCTACGCGGCCGTCCGCCAGTGCGTCCAGGACGCGGGCGGTGCCACCGGAGCGCCCGCGGACTACCTGTCCGCCGTCCGCGAGGCCGCTCCCGACGACACCGTGCGCGCGCTCGTCACCGAACTCGCCGTCGAGACGATCTTCGCCAAGGTCGTCGACGAGGTCTACGCGGGCGCCCAGCTCGTCTCGGTCAGGCTGCGCGCCGTCGACCGCCGCCTCCGCGACGTCCAGGGCACCCTGGCTCGCCTCGGCCCGCACGGCGACCCTGCCCAGGTGGCCGCCGTACAGAACGAGTTGTGGGTCCTCACCCAGTACGGCCAGTCGCTCCGCACCAACGGCGCCGCGGCCCTCTAGGGCCTGTCGTCCGGACCCCGGGGGTACGGCTCCGCACCGCATGGAGGATGATGCGCGGCGGAGGGATTCGAATGCGTTCAGAAATGCGGGATCAGGTGGGGGCGGGGGCCCCGTGGCAGGCACAGGTCGCGGCCCGGGCGCAGACGCCGGTTCGGGTGAGTGACCGGTTCGGCGCGGCGTTCACGGCGTCGTTCTCGGTGCTGTTCTTCGAGGCGGTGATCGGGGCGATCGTCTTCTTCGTATGGATGGAGACCCAGGAGGTCCCGGCCCTCGGCTACAACCTGTTCAACATCCTCTTCCTGTTCGTCATGGGACTGGTCGCCGTGGCGGCCGGGGCGGTCGGCGCCGCCCTGCTGTCGGCCGGCGTGGTGATACCGCTCGTGGCCGTCGCCGGATGGCTCGGCCGCAAGGTCTCGGGGCGCGACGTCTGGTGGTGGATCCCGCTCCTGGCGGCCGTCGGCGGCACCCTGCCGGGGCTGGTCTTCGCGTCGATGGTGCCCGCCGGGTTCCCGGCGAACGTCGAGTCGGGCCTCATCGGGTGGTTCATCGGCGCCGCGGCGCTCGGCGTCCCGGCGCTGGTCGTCCGCAGGCTGGTGCTGCCGGACCGCCCGCGGGTGTCCGGCATCGCGATGTTCGGCCGGGTGGCGCTGTACGGGACGCTCGGCGTCGTCGTCACCGGCGCGTTCGCCGGTGCCGCACTGTACGCCGGGATCGGGTACGAGCCGCCGCGGCTGACCGCGGAACGGCTCGCCGGGACGTGGTCCGACGGCATGGGCGGCAGGATCACCTTCACGGCGGACGGCAAGGTCACGGCCGACGGGGTCAGGACCTTCGGCTTCCGCGACGACCGTGACGACGCGGGCCGGCCCTGCGCGGGTGCCGGCACCTGGGTCCACGACCCCGGCGACGGGGCGTGGTCCCAGAACGTGGAGGTCTCCGTCGACGCCTGCAAGGGGAGCCTGGGCCCCTGGGAGGTGTTCGGGACCCCCGAGCACCCGAAGCTGTACGTGCTCGTCGGCGACCCCGACGCCTGGGACCTGTACATCCTGGAGCCCGACGACCAGCCCCGCGAGGAGCCCGTCAGGGACAGGTGAACCGGTCGGCGCCGCTCGTGGCGCCGATCCGAAGGGGCCTCCCCCAGGGCACTTCTGACGTTCGGTCACCTCCCGAACTCAAAAAGTCACCGCACGCCCCTCGTGGCAGCGATGTGTCGTACCCCACACTGGGAAGCGGTGCCTGAGCCCCCGGAGCACCGGCAGCGATCACCCTGGAGGTCGCCCCCGTGCAGACCCAGACCCTGTCCGACGTCGTGCCCGGGCAGCGCCCGGCCGCCCACCACCCGGAGGCGCCGGCCTCGGCCGCCCCCGCGGAGCCGGTCGAGGGAGCCGATCCGCCCGAGCCCGCGGAGCAGCCCGAGCCCACCGAGCCCGCCGACTTCGTGGACGACACGCCCGAGCCGGAGCCGGTCCCGCGCCGCGTCTCCGATCTCGGCGGCAACGGGCCCTCGTCGGACCTGTTCCGCCAGTACCTCCGCGAGATAGGCCGCATCCCGCTGCTCACCGCCGCCGACGAGGTCGAGCTCGCCCGCCGGGTCGAGGCCGGGCTCTTCGCCGAGGCGAAGCTCGCGGGAACCCCCGACCTGGACTCGCAGCTCGCCCACGACCTGGACCGGCTCGTCGTCCTCGGCCGGATGGCCAAGCGCCGGCTCATCGAGGCCAACCTGCGGCTTGTCGTCTCCGTCGCCAAGCGGTACGTCGGACGCGGCCTGACCATGCTCGACCTGGTCCAGGAGGGGAACCTGGGCCTGATCAGAGCCGTCGAGAAGTTCGACTACGCGCGCGGCTACAAGTTCTCCACGTACGCGACCTGGTGGATCCGCCAGGCGATGTCCCGGGCCCTCGCCGACCAGGCCCGGACCATCCGCGTCCCCGTCCATGTCGTCGAACTCATCAACCGGGTCATCCGCGTCCAGCGCCGGATGCTCCAGGAACGCGGCTACGAACCCACCCCCGAAGAGGTCGCCGCCCAGCTCGACCTGGCCCCCGAGCGGGTCGGCGAAGTGCTCCGCCTCGCCCAGGAACCGGTCTCCCTGCACGCCCCCGTCGGCGAGGAGGACGACGTCGCCCTCGGCGACCTCATCGAGGACGGCGACGCCGCCAGCCCCGTGGAGTCCGCCGCGTTCCTGCTGCTGCGCGAGCACCTGGAGGCCGTGCTCTCCACCCTCGGCGAGCGCGAACGCAAGGTGGTCCAGCTCCGCTACGGCCTCGACGACGGCAGGCCCCGCACCCTGGAGGAGATCGGCCGGCTCTTCGGCGTGACGCGCGAACGCATCCGCCAGATCGAGTCGAAGACCCTCAACAAGCTGCGGGACCACGCCTTCGCGGACCAGCTACGCGGCTACCTCGACTAGGCCGCCCCTAGTCGACCTCCGCGACCGCCCGCGCGAACTGGGCCGCGTACAGCCGCGCGTACGCCCCGCCGGAGGCCAGCAGCTCGTCGTGTGTGCCCTGTTCGACGATCGAGCCGTTCTCCATCACCAGGATCACGTCCGCGTCCCTGATGGTGGAGAGCCGGTGCGCGATCACGAACGAGGTGCGGCCGTGCGCGAGGCGGGCCATCGCCTTCTGGATGAGCACCTCGGTACGGGTGTCGACCGAGCTGGTCGCCTCGTCCAGGACCAGGATCACCGGGTCCGACAGGAACGCCCGCGCGATGGTGATCAGCTGCTTCTCACCGGCGCTGACGTTCCCGCCCTCGTCGTCGATGACGGTGTCGTAGCCGTCGGGGAGGGTGCGGATGAAGCGGTCCGCGTGCGCGGCACGCGCCGCCTGCTCGATCCGCTTCCGCGAGACCTCCCCGCCCGCCCCGTACGCGATGTTCTCGGCGATCGTCCCGCCGAAGAGCCAGGTGTCCTGCAGGACCATGCCGATCCCGGCCCGCAGCTCGTCGCGGGACATCGCCGCGATGTCGATCCCGTCCAGGGTGATCCGGCCCGAGGTCACGTCGTAGAACCGCATCAGCAGGTTCACCAGCGTCGTCTTGCCCGCGCCCGTCGGGCCGACGATGGCGACCGTCTGCCCCGGCTCCACCGTCAGGGACAGGTCCTCGATGAGCGGCTTGTCCGGCTCGTAGCGGAACGCCACCTCCTCCAGGGCGACCTTGCCCAGCGACTCCGACGGCCGCTCGCTGCGCGGCGCGTCCGGCTCCTGCTCCTCGGCGTCGAGGAGCTCGAAGATCCGCTCGGCGGACGCCACACCCGACTGCACCAGGTTCGCCATCGACGCGACCTGCGTCAGCGGCATCGAGAACTGGCGGGAGTACTGGATGAACGCCTGCACGTCACCGATCGACAGCGTGCCGCTCGCCACCCGCAGACCGCCCACGACGGCGACGAGCACGTAGTTGATGTTCGAGAGGAAGACCATCACCGGCTGCATCACGCCGCTGTTGAACTGGGCCTTGAAACCGGCCTCGTACAACGCCTCGTTCTGCTCGCGGAAGTCGGCGGCCGACTCGTCCTGCCGCCCGAAGACCTTCACGAGCCCGTGCCCGCTGTACATCTCCTCCACGTGCGCGTTGAGGGCGCCCGTGGACTTCCACTGCTGCACGAAGTGCGGCTGCGAGCGCTTGCCGATCCTCGTCGCCACGACCACCGACACCGGCACGGTCACCAGCGCGACCAGCGCGAGGAGCGGGGAGATCCAGAACATCATCCCCAGGACGCCGACGATGGTCAGCAGCGAGTTGATCAGCTGGCCCATCGACTGCTGGAGCGTCTGCGAGATGTTGTCGAGGTCGTTCGTGGCCCGGCTCAGCACCTCACCGCGCTTGGCCCGGTCGAAGTACGACAGCGGCAGCCGCGCCAGCTTCGCCTGCACCTCCTCGCGCATCCGGTAGACCGTCCGGTTGATCACCCTGATCGACATCCGGGTCGCCACCAGCATGAGCAGACCGGCCGCCACATAGATCGCGAGGACGAGCAGCAGCACCTTGCCGACGGCCGTGAAGTCGATCCCCTGTCCGGGGGTGAAGTCCACCCCGGACAGCATGTCCGCCATCCCGCTGTCGCCCTTGGCCCGCAGGGCCTCGATCGCCTGCGCCTTCGTCGTGCCGTCGGGCATCTGCCGCCCGACCACGCCCGCGAAGACCAGGTCGGTCGCCTTGCCGAGGATCAGCGGTCCGAACACCGAGCCCGCCACGCCAAGCACACAGGCGACCAGCATCAGCCACAGCGGGCCCCGCTCGGGCGCCAGCTGCTTCAGCAGCCGCTTGCCCGAGCCCTTGAAGTCCATCGACCGTTCGTTGGGGCCGCCGCCGGCCATCATCCGTCCGCCAGGACCGGCCATCAGGCTGCCTCCGCCTCGGTCAGCTGGGAGAGCACGATCTCCCGGTACGTCTCATTGCCCGCCATCAGCTCGTGATGGCGTCCGGTGCCCACGACCCGGCCCTCGTCGAGGACCACGATGCGGTCCGCGTCCCGGATGGTCGACACCCGCTGGGCGACGATCACGACGGTCGAGTCCGCCATCTCCGTCTTCAGCGCCTCCCGCAGCAGCGCGTCGGTCTCGTAGTCGAGCGCCGAGAAGGAGTCGTCGAAGAGATAGATCTCCGGCCGTTGCACCAGCGTCCGGGCGATCGCGAGCCGCTGCCGCTGACCACCGGAGACATTGGTGCCGCCCTGCGCGATCGGCGCGTTCAGCCCGTTCTCCAGCTTCTTCACGAACTCCGCCGCCTGCGCGACCTCCAGCGCGTGCCACAGCTCCTCGTCACTCGCGTCGGGCCTGCCGTACCGCAGGTTCGTCGCGACCGTCCCGGAGAAGAGGTACGGCTTCTGCGGCACGAGCCCCACCGTCCGCGCCATCAGTTCGGGCGCCAGCTTCCGCACGTCCACGCCGTCGACGAGCACCTCGCCGCCGGTCACGTCGAACAGCCGGGGCACCAGGCCGAGCAGCGTCGACTTGCCGCTGCCGGTCGAACCGATGATCGCCGTCGTCTCGCCCGGCCTGGCCACCAGCTCCACGTCCCGCAGGACGGACTCCTCGGCACCCGGGTAGCGGAAGTCCGCGCTCCTGACCTCCAGGTGGCCGCGCCGCCCCAGCTCGCGCACCGGCTCGGCCGGCGGCACGACGCTGCTCTCCGTACCGAGGACCTCCTCGATGCGCTCGGCGCACACCTCGGCGCGCGGCACCATCATGAACATGAAGGTGGCCATCATCACGGACATCACGATCTGCATCAGATAGGCGAGGAAGGCGGTCAGCGCGCCGATCTCCATCCCACCGCTGTCGATGCGGTGCGCTCCGAACCAGACCACCGCGACGCTGGAGATGTTCACGACCGTCATCACCGTCGGGAACATCAGCGCCATCAGCCGGCCCGTCGCCATCGAGACGTCGGTCAGCTCGGTGTTGGAGCCCTTGAACCGCTCCCGCTCGTAGTCGTCCTTCACGAACGCCCGGATCACCCGGTTGCCGGTGATCTGCTCCCGCAGCACCCGGTTCACCGTGTCGAGCCGCTCCTGCATCGTCCGGAACAGCGGACGCATCCTCCGCACGATCAGCGAGACCGCGATGCCGAGCACCGGCACGACCGCGATCAGCACCGCCGACAGCGGCACGTCGAGGCTGAGCGCCATGACGATGCCGCCGACACACATGATCGGCGCCGAGACCATCAGCGTGAACGCCATCAGGACCAGCATCTGGACCTGCTGGACGTCATTGGTGGTACGGGTGATCAGCGACGGCGCGCCGAAGTGCCCCACCTCCCGGGCGGAGAACGACTGCACCCGGTCGAAGACCGCGGCGCGGACGTCCCGGCCCAGCGCGGAGGCGGTCCGCGCGCCGTAGTAGACGGCGCCGACGTTGCAGACGACCTGGATCACCGAGACGGCGATCATCAGCGCGCCGAAGCGCAGGATGTAGCCGGTGTCCCCGTCCACGACACCGTTGTCGATGATGTCCGCGTTGAGGGTCGGCAGGTAGAGGGACGCGCAGGTCTGCAGGAACTGCAGCAGGACCAGCAGGCCGATGGGCTTCTTGTACGGTCGAAGGTGGGTTCGGAGAAGTCGTAGGAGCACGGGTCCTACTATCGCCCGCGCCCCCACGACGTTACGAGCCGGTTTTGTCGAGTCTTGAAGAGACTCCGCTACGAGCCGAACGCACCCGGGTGGATCTGCTCCCGCGTCGCCACGTACTGCTGCCGGACGGCCTGGCCGACGGCCAGCTCGTCACCCGGTTCGAAGATCTGCGCGGCGGCGCCCTGCCAGGCCGGGGGAGCGGCCGG
This sequence comes from Streptomyces sp. NPDC047981, assembly GCF_040653315.1. Taxonomy (NCBI): domain Bacteria; kingdom Bacillati; phylum Actinomycetota; class Actinomycetes; order Kitasatosporales; family Streptomycetaceae; genus Streptomyces; species Streptomyces sp. NPDC047981. The sequence continues at coordinate 11,255 of NZ_JBEZNQ010000044.1, forward strand.
CGACAGCGTGCCCTGCGCCACCCCGAGCGCCCAGGCGGCCTGCCGGGCCGCGCCGAGCGCCGCGTAGTCGGCGGGCTGCGGGACGACGACCTGCGCCCCGAAGATCGCGGGGGCGATCGCCTGGACGGCCGGCAGCTCGGCCGCAGCGCCCAGCAGGAACACCCGGCGCACCTCGACCCCGCGCCCGCGCAGTACGTCCATGGCGTCGGTGAGCGCGCACAGCATGCCCTCGAACGCGGCCCGGGCCAGGTGCTCGGGCTTCATCGACTCGCGGCGCAGCCCGCTGAGCGTGCCCGCGGTGTGCGGCAGCTGCGGGGTGCGCTCGCCCTCCAGATACGGCAGCAGCACGAGCCCCGAGGCACCGGGCGTCGACTTGAGCGCCAGCGCCGACAGCTCCTCCAGGCTCTCCGCGCCCAGCATCTCGGCGGTGCCGCGCAGCGCCCGCACCGCGTTCGAGGTGTGGACGACGGGCAGGTGCATCCCGGCCGCGTCGGCGAACGAGGTGATCAGGCCCTGCGGGTCGGCGAGCGCCTCGTGGTGCACGGCCATCACCGAACCGGAGGCGCCGAGGGAGACGACCGCGTCCCCGAGCCCGAGCCCGAGCCCGAGGGCGGCGGCCATGGTCTCGCCCGTACCGGCGGAGATCAGCAGGCCCTCGGGGGTGGTCCCGGCGGCCTCGGCGGGGCCGAGCACCTCGGGCAGGACGGCCTGGTGGCCGAGGGCCAGCTCGACGAGGTCGGGCCGGTACGCGCCGGAGCCGGCGGACCAGTAGCCGGTGGCGGAGGCGGCGCCGCGGTCGGTGGTGCGGCGCACCGGGCGGCCGAGGAGCTGCCAGACGAGCCAGTCGTGCGGCTGGAGGAGCATCGCGACGCGCTGGGCGTGCTCGGGCTCGGAGCGGGCCAGCCAGCGGAGCTTGGCCACCGGCTGCCCGGACTGCGGCACGGAGCCGACGGCCTCGGCCCAGGCCTGCCGGCCCCCGAACGCCTCGACCAGATCCGCGGCGGCCACCTGCGCGCGCTTGTCGTTGCCGACCAGGGCGGGCCGGACGAGCCCGCCCTGCGCGTCGAGGGGGACGAGCCCGTGCTGCTGGGCGGAGACCCCGATGGCCTGCACGCCTTCGAGCAGCCCGCCGCCGGCCGCCTCGCCGAGCGAGAGCAGCCATGCCTGCGGGTCGACATCGGTGGCCTTGGGCTCACCCGGGTGCGGGGCGTACCCCTGACGCAGTACGGCACCCGTGTCCGCGTCGCAGACGACGATGCGTGTGAACTCGGCTGAGCTGTCCAAGCCGGCGACTATCCCCATGGGAGGGATTCTGCCGCACGCGGAGGAGTAAGGGGAGCGCCCGCGGGGTAGGGGTGCCGTTTTTGGACGCGCGGGTCCCGCGTGGTGCCCGCGCGGGCCGGGTCAGGTGTTGCTCACACCCCACTCGTCCTCGGTCACCTGACCGTTGTGGTGCCGCAGCGAGTGGATCCTGTCGGTCACCGAGGCGGGGAGCTTGTCGCCGACCTTGTCGCTCACCGCGTGGAACGCCTTGCCCGCGACCTGGCGGCCGGTCTGCGCCGCGGACTCGGCGGCGTTGCGGACCGCCGGGTTCTGGGAGAACTCCCTGGCCGACTTCTTCATCTGCTCGTAGCGCTCGCGCCCGGCCCGCGTCCCGATGACGTAACCGAGGGCCAGCCCCACGACGAACGTCAGCTTGTACCGCACGGCGGCACCACCTTCCCTTGAGCTTCGCTGTTGCCTCACTGGTGCCCACGAGCGCCCACGGCATACCGATTGGCGGAGCACCCCCCTGCTTGCGCTAATGTATGTGTCGCAGCGAGCGCGCGCCGCCCGGGAACACCCGAGGTGGATCCGTTCGGTGCAACCGCAGCAATCCCCTGTAGCTCAATTGGCAGAGCAGCCGGCTGTTAACCGGCAGGTTACTGGTTCGAGTCCAGTCGGGGGAGCGCGATCCCCTGTAGCTCAATTGGCAGAGCATTCGGCTGTTAACCGGAGGGTTGCTGGTTCGAGTCCAGCCGGGGGAGCAAGAGAAAAAGGACCCTCAGGGGTCCTTTTTCGTATGTCCGGGAACCATGCGCCACGCTGCGCGGTCCTCATGGTCGAGCAGCGCGCAGCAGAGGCCGACCATCCGGAGCAGGAGATCGTATGAGCGGCTATGCTGCGGCAGACGGCGCGCACACATGTACGCGCCACGCGGTGAGGGGCGGTAGCTCAGCCGGTTAGAGCAGCGGACTCATAATCCGTCGGCCGTGGGTTCGAGTCCCACCCGCCCCACCGCAGCCCGTGACCGCAGGAAGGTTTCACCTGCGGTCGCGGGCTTCTCGGTTTCCAGGGTGCGCCGCCCTCGCCGCCGCCTTCGCCACGACACGCCGGACGTCACCCGGATGCCTCGCGCCCTGCGTCACGGGACCCCTGTTCGCAGGGGTGGGGAACCCCAGTGCCGGGGCCTGGGGCGGGTGCCGTCCGGTGGGGTGACGGCTAGGGGGCGGGTAAGGGCGGTTAAGGGTGGGGCGGCGGGGCCGGCGTGCGTACCGTCGTTCGTACCGGGGCGATCGAACGGCTCACAGCGCGGTGAGGACCGGCCCCGAGTTCCCGCACCACCCACCTCGGCACCCGAAGTCACCGGCGGACGCATGCCGTACGCCGTTGCCGCCGCGCGTGCCGAGCTCATCCAAGGGGGAACCATGGATGCTCTGGCCGAGGCCCTGCTCGCCGGGGCCGGACCGGACGAGCTGGAACGGCACGCGTTACCCGCGGAGTACCTGGCCGCGCACCTGCGCGACTCGGACGTGGACATGTTCGCCGGCATCGAGGACCGGGACGTCCGGAAGTCGCTGCAGGTAGGGCGGGTGCCCATGCCGGAACTCGCGCCGGACGAGGTCGTCGTCGCGGTCATGGCGAGTTCGGTGAACTACAACACCGTCTGGTCGGCCACGTTCGAGCCGAAGCCCACGTTCGACTTCCTCCGGCGCTACGGCCGCCAGGGCGGCGACGCGGCCCGGCACGACCTGCCGCACCACGTCCTCGGCTCGGACGCCGCCGGGGTCGTCGTCCGGGTCGGCGCCGGGGTCCGGCGCTGGAAGGTCGGCGACCATGTGGTCGTCAGTTGCGTCCAGGTCGACTCCGAGGAGCCCGCCACCCACGGCGACGCGATGCTCGGCGCCGAGCAGCGCATCTGGGGTTACGAGACGAACTTCGGCGGTCTCGCCCACTACAGCGTCGTCCGCGCGAGCCAGCTGCTGCCCAAGCCCGGCCACCTGACCTGGGAGGAGGCCGCCGGCGTCATGCTGACCGCCGCGACCTCCTACCGGATGCTCGTCGGCGACAACGGCGCCCGCGTCAAGCAGGGCGACATCGTGCTGATCTGGGGCGCGACCGGTGGGCTCGGCGCCTTCGCCGTCCAGATGGTGAAGAACGCGGGCGGCATCCCCGTCGGCGTCGTCGGCTCCCCGCGCAAGGCCGAGCTGCTGCGCCGGCTCGGCTGCGACGTGGTCATCGACCGCTCGGAGATCGGGCTCGGCGCAGACTCCGCCCCCGGCCCGGAACGGACCATCGAACTCGGCAAGGCGCTCGGCCGGGAGATCCGGCGCCAGGTCGGCGAGGACCCGCACATCGTCTTCGACTACATCGGCCGGGCGACCTTCGGCATCTCCGTCTTCGTCGTCCGCAACGGCGGCACCGTCGTCACCTGCGGCTCCAGCACCGGCTACGACCACCACTACGACAACCGCTACCTGTGGATGAACCTGAAGCGCATCGTCGGCAGCCACGCCGCGAACCTCCAGGAGCAGGCCGAGTGCAACCGGCTCTTCCAGCTCGGGCACCTCTCCCCGATCCTCTCCGAGGTCTACCCGCTCGCCGAGGTCGGCGAGGCCGCCCGCCTCGTCCAGGAGAACCGCCACACCGGCAAGGTCGGCGTGCTCTGCCTGGCACCCGAGGAGGGCCTCGGCGTCACCGACCCCGCACTCCGCGCCCGCCTCGGCGACGAACGGATCAACCCGCTGCGCAGCACGTCGAGGGCGGCGGTCTGACATGACGGAACGGCACATCGGGATCCTCGCCACGGGCTCCTACCTGCCCAAGCGCGAGGTCGACAACGAGGAGATCGCCGCCCGCGTCGGGGTCACCCCCGAGTGGATCGAGCAGAAGACCCAGATCCGCTCGCGGCGCTACGCCGCCCCCTACGAGGCCACCTCCGACCTGGCCGTGCGCGCCGCCGAGAACGCCCTCGAACAGGCCGGGCTGACGGCGGATCGCATCGACCACCTCATCGTCTCCACCTCCACCGGCGACTTCCCCCAGCCCCCGACCTCCTACCTCGTGCAGACGGCCCTCGGCGCGGTCAACGCCGCCTGCTTCGACGTCAACGTCGTCTGCAGCGGCTTCGTCTACGCCCTCGAACTGGCCCGCTGCCTCGTCCAGGCCGCACCCGACAGCCGGGTCCTGGTCATCGGCGCCGACCTCTACTCCCGCATCCTCGACTTCGACGACCGCCGCACCGCCGTCCTCTTCGCCGACGGCGCGGGCGCCGCCGTCGTCGGGGCCGTACCCGCCCCGTACGGGATCCTCGGCATCGACCTCGCCAGCCGCGGCGACGCACACGGCCTGATCCGGGTCGAGGCCGGCGGCAGCCGGAACCCGGCCTCGGAGACCACCGTGGCCGAGGGCGGCCACTACTTCCGCATGGACGGCCGAGGCGTACGGGACTTCGTCGCCGAGCACGTCCCGCCCGCGCTCGCCGGGCTCGCCCGGCGCACCGGGGTGGACCTCGCACACGTCGACCACTTCGTGCCCCACCAGGCCAACGGCGTCCTGCTGAACGACGTCGTGGAGCGCGCGGGCCTGGACCGCGCCACGACCCACCGCACGCTGCGGACGTACGGAAACGTGGGCAGCGCGTCGGTTCCCGTCGCTCTCGACGACGCCCATCGCAGCGGCGCGCTGTCCCCGGGGCAGCTGGTGCTGCTCGCGGGATTCGGCGGCGGCATGTCGATCGGAGCGGCACTTCTCACCTGGGGGACCGGAGCATGACCGAAACCGTCACGGATACGACCACGACCACCGGCGCCTCCTCCGCCATCCGGCGCGTCGGTGTCGTCGGCAGCGGCATCATGGGCAGCGGCGTCGCCGAACTCTGTGCCCGGGCCGGCCTCGACGTCGTCGTCCAGGTGTCCTCCGCCGGCTCCCTCGTCACCGGACCGCAGCGGCTGACCCGGTCCCTCGACCGGGGCGTCGCCAAGGGGAAGCTGACGGAACAGGAACGCGACGCGGCCCTGGGCCGGGTCTCGTTCACCCGCGACCTCGACGAACTCGCCGACCGGCAGCTCGTGATCGAGGCGGTCAAGGAGGACGAGCGGCTCAAGCTGGAACTCTTCGCCGCCCTCGACAAGATCGTCACGGACCCGGAGGCGATCCTCGCCTCCAACACCTCCTCACTGTCGATCGTGCGGCTCGCCGGGGCCACCGACCGGCCCGGGCACGTCCTCGGCCTGCACTTCTTCAACCCCGCGCAGATCCTGCCGCTGGTCGAGGTCGTCGACTCGGTGCTCACCGAGCCGCGGGTCAGCGACCGGGCCCTGGCGTTCGTCCGGGACGTCCTCGGCAAGAAGCCGATCAAGTCCCCCGACCGGGCCGGCTTCGTCGTGAACGCCCTGCTCTTCCCGTACCTCCTCTCGGCCATTCGCATGCTGGACTCCGGGCTCGCGACGGCCGAGGTCATCGACGACGGCATGGTCCACGGCTGCTCGCACCCCATGGGGCCGCTCCGGCTGGCCGACCTCATCGGCCTGGACACCACCGTCTCGATCGCGCAGGCGATGTACGAGGAGTTCAAGGAGCCGCTCTACGCGCCTCCGCCGCTGCTGCTGCGCATGGTCGACGGCGGCCTGCTGGGCAAGAAGTCCGGCCGCGGGTTCTACGCGTACGGCTGACACCCCCGTCGCCGTCTCATCGCATTCGCCTCTCTCCGAACTCCTCCCTCCCCGCACCCCTTCAGCACACCTCCCCGCACTCCTTCAGCACACCTCGCCGCGCCCTTCAGCGTGCCCGCGCGACCACGGAAAGGACGAGCACACCATGGACACTGCAGTGCCCGAGGAGCCCATCGCCGTCGTCGGGATGGCCTGCCGCTTCCCCGGAGCCGCGGGGCCGGAGGCGTACTGGCGGCTGCTCACCGCCGGGGAGAGCGCGGTGTCGGACCGGTCCCCCGACTCCCGTCCCGGCCTCCCGGCCGGGGCGGTGGGCCGGCCGTCCGGATTCCTCGACGGCGTCGACGGCTTCGACCCCGAGTTCTTCGGCATCACCCCCCGCGAGGCGGCGGCCATCGACCCGCAGCAGCGCCTCATGCTCGAACTCGCCTGGGAGGCCCTGGAGAACGCCGGAGTCGTCCCGGGCACGCTCCAGGGCGCGCGGGCCGGGGTCTTCGTCGGCGCGATCTGGGACGACTACGCGAAACTCGCCCACGAGCAGGGCGCCGACGCCGTCAGCCACCACACCATCACCGGCGTCAGCCGGGGCATCATCGCCAACCGCGTCTCCTACGTCCTCGGCCTGCGCGGCCCCAGCCTCGTCGTCGACACGGCCCAGTCCTCGTCGCTCGTCGCCGTCCAGCTCGCCTGCGAGAGCCTGCGCAAGGGTGACTCCGAGATCGCCCTCGCGGGCGGCGTGAGCCTGAACCTGGTGCCCGAGGGCTTCACCGTGGCGGAACGGTTCGGCGCGCTGTCGCCCGACGGCCGCACGTACACCTTCGACGAGCGCGCCAACGGGTACGTACGGGGTGAGGGCGGCGGTGTCGTCGTCCTGAAGACCCTGAGCCGGGCCCGCGCGGACGGCGACACCGTGCACGGCCTCGTCCTCGGCGGCGCCGTCAACAACGACGGTGGCGGCGGCAACCTCACCGCCCCGAACGGAGCCGCCCAGGAGGAGGTGCTGCGCCGCGCCTACGAGCGGGCCGGCGCCGACCCCGCGGCCGTCCGCTTCGTCGAGCTGCACGGCACCGGCACCCCCCTCGGCGACCCCATCGAGGCGGCCGCCGTCGGCGCCGTCCTCGGCCACGGCAGCGGCCGGGCCGCCCGCACCCCGCTGCTCGTCGGCTCCGTCAAGCCCAACATCGGCCACCTGGAGGGCGCCGCGGGCATCGCGGGCCTCATCAAGGCCGTCCTCTCCCTGCGCGAGCGCGCCCTCCCCGCGAGCCTCGGTTTCCGCTCCGCGAACCCCGCCATCCCCCTCGACGACCTCCGGCTGCGGGTCAACGACCGCCTCAGCCCGCTGGACAGGGGTGAGGGCGCGGAAGGCGCGGAGGGCGAGGGTGACGGCCGGATCCTGGCCGGCGTCTCGTCGTTCGGCATGGGCGGCACCAACTGCCACCTCGTGCTCGCCGACCCGGGGACGGTCGCCGAACAGCCGGAGCGGCAGGAGCCGTACGAGACCGGCTCCTCGCCCCTCCCGCTCGCCGTCTCCGGCCGCACCTCCGACGCCCTGCGGGCCCAGGCCGACGCCCTGCGCGCCCATATGGAGCGCCACCCCGACCAGCGGCTCGACGACCTCGCCCACGCGCTCGCCGTCACCCGCACCCACTTCGAGCACCGGGCCCTGGTCCTCGCCGAAGGCCCCGACACGGCGCGGACCGCGCTCGCCGGACTCGCCGCCGGGACCACCTCCGCCACCGCCGCCACGGGCACCGTCCGCCCCGGCGGACTCGCCTTCCTCTTCACCGGCCAGGGCAGCCAGCGCACCGGCATGGGCCGGGAGCTGTACGAGACGTATCCGGTGTTCGCCACGGCCCTGGACGAGGCCTGCGCCGCGCTCGACGAACACCTCGAACACCTCGACCGCCCCCTGCGCGAGGTGATGTTCGGGGCCGGGGCCGACGAGGACGCGGGCACCGAGGCCGGTGCCGAGAGCGGACCGCTGCACCGGACCGCGTACACCCAGCCCGCTCTCTTCGCCTACGAGACCGCGCTCTTCCGCCTGCTGACCGACTGGGGTCTGGCCCCCGACGTCGTCGTCGGCCACTCCGTCGGCGAGATCGCCGCCGCCCACTGCGCCGGTGTCCTCTCCCTCCCGGACGCCGCAGCCCTCGTCGCCGCGCGCGGCCGGCTCATGCAGGACCTGCCGGCCGGTGGGGCCATGGTCTCCGTCCAGGCCTCCGAGGAGGAGGTGCTGCCCACCCTCGCCGGACGGGAGGACCGGGTCTCCGTCGCCGCCCTCAACGGCCCCCTGTCCACCGTGCTCGCCGGCGACGAGGACGCCGTGCTCGAACTCGCCGAACTGTGGCGCAGCCGCGGGCGCAAGGCCACCCGCCTGCGGGTCAGCCACGCGTTCCACTCGCCCCGCATGGACCCGATGCTCGACGCCTTCCGGGAGGTGGCGGCCGGTCTCGACTACCGGGCGCCCCGCATCGACGTGGTGTCCAACCTGACGGGCCGTACCGTCGCCGCCGAGTCCATCGGCTCGCCCGAGTACTGGGTGCGGCACGCCCGTGAGGCGGTCCGCTTCCACGACGGCATGCGCGCCCTCGCGGAACGCGGCACCCGTCTCTTCCTGGAGATCGGTCCTGACGCGGTGCTCACCGCGATGGGCCGCGACTGCCTGCCGGACGAGGACGGGGCCGTGTTCGCGGCGACCGCCCGGCGCGGCAGGCGCGAAGTGCCCGCGCTGCTCGGCGCCCTCGCCGCCGTCCACACGAACGGGGCCACCGTGGCGTGGGAGCGGACCGTCGCCGACCGGGGGCCGCGCCGCCGGGTGCCCCTGCCGACGTACGCCTTCCGGCGCCGTTCCTACTGGCTGCCGGAGGCCGTGGGCGGGGGGAGGGGCGCGCACCCCAGGGGCGGCCCCTGGACGCCGCTGGACCTCGCTCCGGTGGAGGAGCCGAGCGGTCTCTGGGCCGTCGCGGGCCAGGACGCATTCGGCCTGGCCACCGCCCTCACCACGGGCACCGGAGGCGTGACCGTCCACCCGGACATGACCACCCTCGCGTCCGCGTCCCACGGCGGACCGCCCGAGGTGATCCTCGTGCCGTGTCCCGCGCCGGCCCTCGACGGGCCGCTCCTCGACCAGGTCCGCGCCTGCCTGGCGGACGACCGCCTCACCGGAGCCCGCCTGGTGTGGGTCACCCGCGGCGCGGTCTCCACCGGCGCGGAGGAGCGAGCGCCGGAACAGGCCGACGGCACGCTGTGGGAGCGGCTCCGCGCCCTGGCAGCCGAACACCCCGGCCGGGTCGGCCTGTTGGACCTGGGCGGCGCGCGGGAGTCGCTGCGGGCGCTGCCCGCCGCCATCGCCTCGGGCGAGCCGGAGATCGCCCTGCGCGACGGGACCGTGCTGGTGCCGGGCACCGGGCGTGCGGTGACGACCCCGACGGCGAAGCCGCTGGAGACACCCGGTGCGGCCGGTCTCGCCGGCCGGGTCGCCGGCCTGCCGAGGGAGACCGCCGAGCAGCTCGTCGACGAGGCCGTCCGTACCGACGTCGCCGCCGTGATGGGGTACGCCTCGGCGGACGCCGTCGACACCGTACGCACCTTCAAGGAGCTCGGGTTCGATTCCCTCACCGCGGTGGAACTGCGCGACCGGCTGAGCACGACCACCGGTGTCCGCCTCCCCGCCACCCTGATCTTCGACCACCCCACGACCGACGCCGTCGTCCGCCACGTGCGCGACGAACTCCTCGGCGCGGATGAGGATCTCACCGTCGGACGCGCCGCTTCCGGGCCGTCCGCCCAGGAGGACGACCCGATCGTCGTCGTGGGCATGGGGTGCCGGTATCCGGGTGGTGTGGCGTCGCCCGAGGACCTGTGGCGGCTCGTGGAGACCGGTGGTGACGCGGTCTCGGGTTTCCCGGTCGATCGTGGGTGGGATCTGGAGGAGCTGTACGACCCGGGGGCGGAGCGTCCGGGGACCTCGTACACGCGCGAGGGCGGTTTCCTGCATGAGGCTGCCGAGTTCGACGCGGAGTTCTTCGGTATCTCGCCGCGTGAGGCGTTGGCGATGGATCCGCAGCAGCGGTTGTTCCTGGAGGTGTCGTGGGAGGCGCTGGAGCGCGCCGGGATCGACCCGGCCGTGCTCAGGGGCAGTGCCACCGGCGTCTACGCGGGGACGTTCGGCTTCCGCGACCAGGGCGACGCCGGACAGGGCGGGCCCGAGGGACAGCGGATGACCGGCAGCGCGGCGAGCGTCCTCTCCGGCCGTGTGGCGTACTCGTTCGGCCTCGAGGGTCCCGCGGTGACGGTGGACACGGCCTGCTCGTCGTCGCTGGTGTCCTTGCACATGGCGGTGCAGGGCCTGCGACAGGGGGACTGCTCGCTGGCGTTGGTCGGTGGCGTGACGGTGATGTCGTCGCCGGGCACGTTCGTCGAGTTCAGCCGGCAGAAGGGGCTGTCGGCGGACGGCCGGTGCAAGGCGTTCGCGGCGTCCGCGGACGGCACGGGCTGGGCCGAGGGTGTGGGTGTGCTGGTCGTGGAGCGGCTGTCGGACGCCCTGCGCAACGGGCGGCGGGTTCTGGCGGTCGTGCGGGGTACGGCCGTGAACCAGGACGGTGCGTCGAACGGGTTGACGGCTCCGAACGGGCCTTCGCAGCAGCGGGTGATCCGGCGGGCGTTGGCCGAGGCCGGACTCGCCGCGCGGGATGTGGACGCGGTGGAGGCGCACGGGACGGGGACCCGTCTGGGTGATCCGATCGAGGCGCAGGCGCTGCTCGCCACCTACGGGCAGGACCGAACGGCCGGTGAGCCGCTGTGGCTCGGCTCGCTCAAGTCCAACATCGGGCACGCGCAGGCAGCCGCCGGTGTCGGTGGTGTGATCAAGATGGTGATGGCGATGCGGCACGGTGTGCTGCCCCGGACGCTGCACGTGGATGAGCCGACGCCGTTCGTCGACTGGGAGGCGGGTGCGGTCGAACTGCTCACCGAGCGGCGCGTCTGGCCCGAGACCGGGCGGCCCCGCCGCTCGGCGGTCTCCTCGTTCGGGATCAGCGGGACCAACGCGCACGTGGTCCTCGAGCAGGCTCCGGCGGAGTCCGTGGACGGTGGTGAGCCGGTGGGCGAAGCCACGCCGCCCCGGCCCCTGCCCCTCGTCCTCTCCGCCACCTCGCCGCAGGCGCTCGCGGAGCAGGCCGTCCGGCTCCGTACCCGTCTCGACAGCCTGGACGCGGTGAGCCTGCCGGCCCTCGGACGCTCCCTCGCCCTCGGACGGACCCCCTTCGCCCAGCGTGCGGCCGTGCTCGCCGAGAGCCCCGAGGACCTGCTGGAAGGACTGGACGCGCTGGCGGCCGGCGGCTCGTCCGCGCGGCTCGTCACCGGCGCGCCGATCAGCGGCCGGACGGCCTTCCTCTTCACCGGGCAGGGCGCCCAGCGAGCCGGCATGGGGCGGGGACTCTACAACACCCACCCGGTGTTCGCCGCCGCCTTCGACGCGGTGTGCGAACAGCTCGACCGGCACGTCGGCCGCTCGGTGCGTGACGTCGTCTTCGCGGGCCCCGGGGACTGGGAGGAGGGCCTGCTCGACCAGACCCTGTTCACACAGACGGGCCTGTTCGCCCTGGAGGTGGCCCTGTTCCGGCTCGTCGAGAGCCTGGGCCTCGCCCCCGACTACGTGGCAGGCCACTCGATCGGCGAGCTGGCCGCCGCCCACGTCGCGGGTGTGCTGTCGCTCGCGGACGCGGCGGCGTTGGTGGCGGCGCGGGGCAGGTTGATGCAGGCGCTGCCGCAGACGGGTGCGATGGTGTCGGTCCTGGCGCCCGAGGCGGACGTGGTTCCGCTGTTGGTGGGGCGTGAGCACGAGGTGGCTGTCGCCGCCGTCAACGGGCCCGGTTCCGTGGTGATCTCCGGCGACACGGAGGCCGTCCTCGGCATCGCGAAGGACCTGGGCACCCGGGGTGTGAAGACCCGGCGCCTGACGGTCAGCCACGCCTTCCACTCGCCCCACATGGACCCGATGCTCGACGACTTCAGGGCCGTGGCCGAGGGCCTGACGTACGCGGCCCCGGCCATCCCCCTCGTGTCCGACGTGACCGGTGAGGTGATCCCCGCCGAGCAGGTGGGCACCCCCGACTACTGGGTGCGGCACGTACGCGAGGCCGTCCGCTTCGCCGACACCGTCCGCACCCTGCGCGACGCGGGCGTCACGACCTTCGTCGAACTCGGTCCCGACGGCGTCCTGTCGGCCCTCGGCCGGGACTGCCTGCCGGACGGGGACGAGGAGACCGAGTTCGTGCCGCTGCTCCGCAAGGACCGTGACGACGGCCCCGCCCTCGCGCACGGCCTCGCCCGGCTGTGGGTGCGCGACGCCGCACCGGCCTGGGACGCCGGGCTCGGCGGCGGCTCCGGCACCCACCCGGGCGACCTGCCCACGTACGCCTTCCAGCGCAAGCGGTACTGGGCCATGCCCGTCCGTCCGGCCGGAGACCTCGGCGCGTCCGGTCTCGCACCGGCCGAACACCCCCTGCTCGGCGCGGTGCTCACCCGGGCCGACGCCGACGAGACGCTCTTCACCGGACGCCTCTCCCTGAAGACCCATCCCTGGCTCGCCGACCACGCGGTGCTCGGGCGGGTGCTGCTGCCGGGCACGGCCTTCGTGGAGCTGGCCGTACGGGCCGGCAGCGAGACGGGCGCCGGGCACCTGGAGGAACTCGCCCTGGAGGCGCCCCTGGTGCTGCCGGAGCGCGGAGCCGTCCGCCTCCAGGTGGCCGTCGGTGCCCCCGACGCGACCGGACACCGCTCCGTGAGCCTGTACTCCCGCCCCGACAGCGACGACTTCGAGGAACCGTGGACCCGGCACGCCGGGGGCACCCTCGCGCCCGAGCCGACGGCCCCGGTCTTCGACCTGGCGGTCTGGCCGCCGAGGGACGCACAGCCCGTCGAGCTCACCGGACGCTACGAGGACCTCGCCGCACAGGGCTTCGCCTACGGCCCGGCCTTCCAGGGCCTGCGGTCCGTGTGGCGGCGGGGCACGGAGGTCTTCGCCGAACTCGCCCTGCCCGAGGGGCAGAAGGAGCAGGCGGCCGGCTTCGGCCTGCACCCCGCCCTGCTGGACTCGGCGCTGCACGCCATCGAGCTGGGCGTGCTGCCGGGCACCGGTGAACCGCGGCTGCCCTTCGTGTGGAGCGGAGTCTCGCTGTACGCCACCGGCGCCGCCGCCGCCCGGGTCCGACTGGCCCCCGCCGGGGCGGGCTCGGTGACCATCGAACTCGCCGACGCGACGGGCGCCCCGGTCGCCGCGGTCGCGTCGCTCGCGGTACGGGCCGTGTCGGCCGACCAGCTCGCCGCGGCGGGCGGACGCGCTCACGAGGCGCTGTTCCTGCCCGTCTGGACGGCGGTCCCGAGCGGTGACGGGACGTGGCGCGAGCCGTGGACGGTCCTCGGCGACGAGGCCCTGCTCGCGCTGCCCGCGGCCGAACGGTTCGCCGACGTGGCCGCCCTCGGTGACGCCGTCGCCGCCGGCAGGGCCGTGCCCGCCGTGGCCGTGCTGCCGCTGACCGGCCCGACGGCGGAGGAGGGCGCCGACGCCGTACGCGAGGCCGTGGACGGTGCCCTGTCCGTCGTACGGAGCTGGCTGGCCGACGAACGGCTCGCCGCGTCCCGGCTGGCCGTCGTTACCCGCCGCGCGGTCGCCGCCGCGCCCGACGAGGACGTGCACCACCTGCCGAACGCGGCCGTGTGGGGCCTGCTGCGTGCGGCCCAGACCGAGAACCCGGACCGGTTCACGCTGGTCGACCTGGACCTGGCCCCGGACGCGGACGGCGAAGCCGTCGCCGAGGCGCTCGGCACGGCGCTGTCGGCGGACGAACCGCAGCTCGCGGTCCGCTCCGGCGTCCCCCGCGTGCCGCGACTCGAACGGGCCGTGGTCCCCGACGGCGACCACGGCCCGTGGGACCCGGACGGCACGGTGCTCGTCACCGGCGGCACCGGAGCGCTCGGAGCCCTCCTCGCCCGGCACCTCGTCGAGCGGCACGGCGTACGGAACCTGCTCCTCGTCGGCCGTCGGGGGCTCGCGGCCGACGGCGCCGCCGCACTGCGCGACGACCTGACGGCGCTGGGGGCGGAGGTCACCGTCGCGGCCTGCGACGTCGCCGACCGGGAAGCCCTGACGACGCTGCTCGCCGGGATCCCGGCCGGCCGCCCCCTGCGGGCGGTGGTGCACGCGGCCGGTGTCCTCGACGACGGCGTACTGGAGTCGCTGACGCCCGAGCGCATGGCGCGCGTGCTCCGGCCCAAGGCGGAGGCCGCGTGGAACCTGCACGAGGCCACACGAGACGTGGAGCTGACCGCCTTCGTCCTCTACTCCTCCATCCAGGGCCTCCTCGGCGGCGCGGGACAGGCGAACTACGCGGCGGCCAACACCTACCTGGACGCCCTGGCCCAGCACCGCCGCGCTCAGGGGCTTCCCGCCACCTCGCTCGCCTGGGGCCCGTGGGCCGACGGCGGCATGGCGGCCGGCCTCTCGGCCGCCGACCGCGACCGGTTCGCCCGCACCGGCATGGCCGCGATCGGCGCCGAGCAGGGCATGGAACTCCTCGACGCGGCCCTGCGGCTCGACGCGCCCGCGGCCGTACCGCTGCCGATCGACCCGGCCGCGCTGCGCGCGCTCGGCGCCGGGCTCCCGCCCATGCTCAGCGGACTCGTCCGGCCCACGGCGGCCCGCAGGGCGGCCGCGTCCGGCGGCCCGGCCGCAGGTCCTGCCGCGGGGCCCACGCTCGCCGAGCGCCTGGCAGGCCGCACCGAGGACGAGCGACGGAACCTGCTCCTGGACCTCGTCCGAACCGAGGTGGCCGGAACCCTTGCCTACGGAGGGGCCGACTCCGTCGACGTGAAGCGGGGCTTCAAGGAACTGGGCCTCGACTCGCTGACCGCCGTCGAACTGCGCAACCGGCTCGGCAGGACGACGGGGCTGCGGCTGTCCGCGACGCTCGTCTTCGACTACCCGACCCCCGAGGCCGTCGCCGACCATCTCGTGACGGCACTGGCACCCGAACCCGCCACGGCGCCCGCCGACGCGCCCGACGAGAACGAGGTCCGCCGCCTGATCGCGGCCCTGCCGGTCGACCGCCTGCGCCAGGCCGGCCTGCTCGACGGCCTGCTCAGGCTCGCGCACGAGACCGCCGCCGGTAGCGGCACCGAGGCCACCTCGGCCGACCCCCAGGACAGCGCCGACATCGACGACATGGACGTCGACGCCCTCATCCGCATGGCCCGCGCGGGCTCCGAAGTCTGACACGTTCCGAACGGGAGAGAATCATGACGAACACGGCGCCCGACGAACTCGTCGCAGCCCTCCGCGACTCGCTCAAGGAGAACGCGAGGCTCCGCCACCAGAACCGGCAGATCACCGACGCGGCCCAGGAACCCATCGCCATCGTGGGGATGGGGTGCCGGTATCCGGGTGGCGTGGCGTCGCCCGAGGACCTGTGGGGGTTGGTGGAGTCGGGTCGTGACGCGGTCTCGGGGTTTCCGGTGGATCGTGGGTGGGATCTGGAGGAGCTGTACGACCCGGGGGCGGAGCGTCCGGGGTCGTCGTACACGCGCGAGGGCGGCTTCCTGCATGAGGCTGCCGAGTTCGACGCGGAGTTCTTCGGTATCTCGCCGCGTGAGGCGTTGGCGATGGATCCGCAGCAGCGGTTGTTCCTGGAGGTGTCGTGGGAGGCGCTGGAGCGCGCCGGGATCGACCCGGCCACGCTGCACGGCTCCACCACCGGCGTCTACGCGGGCCAGATGTACTACGACTACGGTCCGCGCCTCCACGACCTGGTCGAGGGCGTCGAGGGCTATCGGCTGACCGGCGGCCTGGCCAGCGTGCTGTCGGGCCGGGTCGCGTACACCTTCGGTCTCGAGGGCCCCGCGGTGACGGTGGACACGGCGTGTTCGTCGTCGCTGGTGACACTTCACATGGCGGTGCAGGGCCTGCGTCAGGGGGACTGCTCCTTGGCGTTGGTGGGCGGGGTGACGGTGATGTCCTCGCCCGGGACCTTCGTGGAGTTCAGCCGGCAGAAGGGATTGTCGGCGGACGGCCGGTGCCGTGCGTTCGCGGCGTCCGCGGACGGTACGGGGTGGGCCGAGGGCGTCGGCGTACTGGTCGTGGAGCGGCTGTCGGACGCCGTACGGAACGGGCGGCGGGTTCTGGCGGTCGTGCGGGGTTCCGCGGTCAACCAGGACGGTGCGTCGAACGGGTTGACGGCGCCGAACGGGCCTTCGCAGCAGCGGGTGATCCGGCGGGCGCTCGCGGAGGCGGGGCTCGCGGCGCGGGACGTCGACGCGGTGGAGGCGCACGGGACCGGTACGCGTCTCGGCGATCCGATCGAGGCGCAGGCGCTGTTGGCGACGTACGGGCAGGACAGGGCGGCCGGTGAGCCGTTGTGGCTGGGATCGCTCAAGTCGAACATCGGGCATGCGCAGGCCGCCGCCGGTGTCGGTGGTGTGATCAAGATGGTGATGGCGATGCGGCACGGTGTGCTGCCGTCGACCCTGCACGTGGACGAGCCGACACCTTTCGTGGACTGGGAGTCGGGAGGCGTGGAGCTGCTCAGGGAGCGGCGCGACTGGCCCGAGACGGGGCGGCCCCGCCGCTCGGCGGTCTCCTCGTTCGGGATCAGCGGGACCAACGCGCACGTGGTCCTCGAGCAGGCTCCGGTCGAGGCCGTGGCCGAGGAGCCGACCGGTGAGACCGTGCCGCCCCGGCTTCTCCCGCTCGTCCTCTCCGCGAAGAGCGCGGGCTCGCTCGCGACCGGGGCCCGGCGGTTGCGCGAGCGTCTCGCCGAGCACGGTGCCGACCTGGCAGGGGTGGCCGACGTCGGCTTCTCCCTCGCCGCCCGCCCGGCCTTCGAGCACCGCGCGGTCGTCCTGGGCGCCGACACGGCGGAGCTGCGCGACGGTCTCCTCGCGCTCGCCGAGGGGCGTCCCGCCCCCGGGCTCGCGTCGGGCGTGGCCGACCGGGCCGGCAAGGTGGCCCTGCTCTTCACCGGTCAGGGCAGCCAGCGGGCGGGCATGGGCCGGGAACTGTACGACACCCACCCGGTGTTCGCCGCCGCCTTCGACGCGGTGTGCGACGAGGTGGACGGTCTGCTCGAACGTCCGCTGCGCGAGGTCGTGTTCGCGGAGGAGGGAAGCGAGGCCGCCGAGCTGCTGCACCACACCGCGTACACCCAGACCGCCCTGTTCGCGCACGAGGTGGCGCTGTTCCGGCTCCTGGAGACCTGGGGTCTGCGCCCGGACCTGCTGATGGGGCACTCGATCGGTGAGCTGGTCGCCGCGCATGTGTCGGGTGTGCTGTCGCTCGCGGACGCGGCGGCGTTGGTGGCGGCGCGGGGTCGGCTGATGCAGGCGCTGCCGCAGACGGGTGCGATGGTGTCGGTCCTGGCGCCCGAGGCGGACGTGGTTCCGTTGTTGGTGGGGCGTGAGCACGAGGTGGCTGTCGCCGCCGTCAACGGGCCCGGTTCCGTGGTGATCTCCGGCGACACGGAGGCCGTCCTCGGCATCGCGAAGGACCTGGGCACCCGGGGTGTGAAGACCCGGCGCCTGACGGTCAGCCACGCCTTCCACTCGCCCCACATGGAGCCGATCCTCGACGAGTTCCGCGCGGTCGCGGGCAAACTGACCTTCTCCCCGCCGACCGTGCCGATCGTCTCCAACGTCACCGGCCGTCTCCTCACCGCGGAGGAGGCGTGCTCCCCGGAGTACTGGGCCGACCACATCCGGGGAGCCGTACGCTTCCACGACGGCCTGGCCACCCTGTGGTCCCAGGGCGTCGGCACCTGCCTGGAGCTGGGGCCCGACGCCGTCCTCACGGCCATGGCGCAGGAGGGCCTCGCCGCCGACGGGGCCGACGGGGCCGCCGACCGCGTCGCCCCCCTTCTGATCGCCGCCCAGCGGCGCGGCAGGCCCCAGGTCCGTACCCTCACCGAGGCGTTGGCGCAGGCCCATGCGAGCGGGGCGGTCGAGACGGACTGGCGCGTGCTGTACGAGGGCGCCGGCGCCAGGACCGTCGACCTGCCCTCGTACTCCTTCCAGCACAAGCGGTACTGGCTGGAGCAGTCCGTCGTGCCGTCGGCCGACGGGGTGGTGGACGGCGGCCCTGAGCGGCGGTTCTGGTCCGCCGTGCGCGAGCGGGACCTCGACGGCCTGCGGGACATGTTCGGGCCGCGGACCGCCGACGCGCTCGCCGACGTCGTACCGGCTCTGGCCGAGTGGAGCGAGGACAGCGCCCGGCGCTCCTCCATCGAGAACTGGCGCTACCGCGCCGCCTGGTGGCCCGCCGACGAGTCCGACGAGACCGATCTGACCGGCACTTGGCTGGTCGTCGAGCCCCCGGCCACCGCGGATTCCGGCCTGGCCGCCGGCGTCATGACGGCGCTGGCCGCCCGGGGCGCCCACCCGGCCCGGGTCGTCGTCGACCCGGCGCGGGCGGACCGGGCGTCCGTCGCCCGGCAGCTTGCCGAAGCGGCGGACGGCGCTCCGCTCGCGGGCGTCCTGTCGCTGCTCGCCCTCGACACCACCCCGCTCGACGACCACCCGGGCGTGTCGCGCGGCACCACGGCCACCCTGCTGCTGATCCAGGCCTGCGCCGACGGAGCCGCCCCCGAGGCCGCCGCTGTGCCCGAGGGCTCCGCCGCGCCCCGCCTCTGGCTGCTGACCCAGGGCGCCGTCGGCACCGGCGGCCAGGACCTGACCGCCGACGCGGCGCAGGCCCAGGTGTGGGGTCTTGCCCGTACCGCCGCGCTGGAGCATCCGCGGCTCCTGGGCGGCGCCGTCGACCTCCCGGCCGCACCGGACACGGACGCGCTGCGCCGCCTCACGGCCGTGCTCGCCGCGCCCGCCGACGAGGACCAGGTGGCGATCAGGCCGGCCGGGACGCTCGTACGGCGTCTCGTGCGCGCCTCCGTCGGCCGCCCGGGCGACCCCGCCTGGACGCCCCGGGGCACGGTCCTCGTCACCGAGGGCACCTGGGGCACGGGCGCGCGGGTCGCCCGCCGGCTCGCCGCCCTCGGCGCCGAGCACGTGCTGCTCACCCACGCCCCCGGGACGACCGCCGCCGGCACCGAGGAGATCCTCGCCGAACTCGCCGCCCTGGGCACCGAGGTGACCGTCGCGCCGTGCGACCTCGGGGACCGGGCCGCGGTGGCCGCCCTGCTCGCCGCCGTCCCGTCGGACCGGCCGCTCACCGCCGTCGTGCACGCCGCCGCCGAACTGAGCGTGGCCCCGCTGGCCGAGACGGACGAGGCGGAGTTCGCCCGCACGGTGAGCGCCACCGTGGCCGGCGCGGCGCACCTGCACGAACTGCTCTCCCACCGCGGCGGCGACGGCGAAGACGCCGACGACCTGGACGCCTTCGTGCTGTTCACCTCGGTCGCCGGGGTGTGGGGCAGCGGCGGCCAGGGCGCGTACGGCGCGGCCACCGCCCACCTCGACGCGCTCGCCGACCACCGCAGGGCCGGCGGCCTGACCGCGACAGCGCTGGCCTGGAGCGTCTGGGCGGACACCGCCGTGACCGCCGACGCGACCGTCGACGCGACGGCAGACGCGACGGCAGACCTGACCGACCCGGCTGAGTCGGCAGACTCCGCCGACCCGGCCGGCGCGGCTGCCGAGCAGCTTCGACGCGACCAGCTTCGCCGGCTCGGCCTGGCCGAACTCGACCCCGAGCGGGCCCTGGACGCCATGCTGGAGGCGGTCGGCCGGGCGCACGGGGGACACGTCGTCGCCGACGTGGACTGGACCCGGTTCGCCCCCGCCCTCGGCGCCGTCCGGAGCACCCCGCTGCTGCGCGCCCTGCCCGAGGCCGTGCGGGCCCTGGAGGAGCCGGCCACCGACGGCTCAGGGACCCCCGCCGAGGCCGAGACCCTGCGGGCGTCCCTCGCGGGCCGGTCCGAGGCGGAGCAGGACCACCTCCTGACCGAGCTGGTCAGGAACGAGATCGCGGCCGTCCTCGGCCACTCGGGATCCGAGGCCGTACCCGCGGGCAAGGCCCTGAAGGACCTCGGACTCGACTCGATGGCCGCCGTGACCCTGCGGAACAGGCTGGGAGCGGCGACCGGTCTGCGGCTGCCGGCGACGCTCGTCTTCGACCACCCCACCCCCGCGGCCGTGGCCGCCCTCCTGCGCGCCGAACTCGCACCGGAGGAGCCCGGCTCGGACGTCGAGCAGGAGATCGACCGGCTGGAGGCACTCCTGGACGGGCTCTCCCCGGACCAGGGCGCCCGGGACCGGATCGGCACCCGGCTGCAGTCCCTGCTCGCCCGGCTCGCCGACCGGGACGCGGAGGCGCCCGGAGCGGGAGTCGCCGAACGCCTCGACGCGGCGTCGGACGACGACATCTTCGCCTTCATCGACAGCGAACTCGGCACCGGCTGACCCGGCCGGACGGCGGCGCGACCGCGCCGCCGGACCTCAGGCCCTCCCGACTCCAGGGGCCCCTGCCCCGCCCGACATCGGCGCGAAGCCTTCCCGACATCAGCGAGGAACCGATGAACGCCACACCAGACGAGAACAAGCTCCGGGACTATCTCAAGCGCGTCACCGTCGAGCTCACCGAGTCGCGCCGCCGCCTCAAGGAGACCGAGGACCGGCGCCACGAGCCCATCGCCGTCGTGGGGATGGCCTGCAGGTTTCCCGGTGGGGTGCGCTCCCCCGAGGACCTGTGGCGGGTGGTGGAGACCGGCGCCGACGCGATCGGCGGCTTCCCCACCGACCGCGGCTGGGACGAGGACCTCTACGATCCCGACCCCGACCGGACCGGCCGGACCGTCACCACCCGGGGCGGATTCCTCTACGAGGCGCCCGAGTTCGACGCGGAGTTCTTCGGGATATCGCCGCGCGAGGCGCTGGCGATGGACCCGCAGCAGCGCCAGTTCCTCGAGGTCTCCTGGGAGGCGCTCGAACGGGCCGGGATCGACCCGGCCGCGCTGCGCGGCAGCCGGACCGGTGTCTACGCGGGCTGTGTCACGGACGACTACCAGCTCACCCTCCAGCAGGCCCCGGGAGAGATCGAGGGGTACCGGATGACGGGCGCCGCGCGCAGCGTGGTCTCCGGCCGCGTCGCGTACACCTTCGGCCTCGAAGGGCCTGCCGTCACCGTGGACACGGCCTGCTCCTCCTCCCTGGTCGCCCTCGACCTCGCCGTGCAGGCGCTGCGCCGCGACGAGTGCGGGCTCGCGCTCGCCGGCGGCGTGACGATCCTGGCCACGCCCACCGAGTTCGTGAACTTCAGCCGCCAGCGCGGCTTCTCCTCCGACGGCCGGTGCCGTGCCTTCGCGGCGTCAGCGGACGGTACGGGGTGGGCCGAGGGCGTCGGCGTGCTGGTCGTGGAGCGCCTGTCGGACGCCCTGCGCAACGGGCGGCGGATCCTCGCGGTCGTCCGGGGTACGGCGGTCAACCAGGACGGTGCGTCGAACGGGCTGACGGCTCCGAACGGGCCTTCGCAGCAGCGGGTGATCCGGCGGGCGCTCGCGGAGGCGGGGCTCGCGGCCCGGGAGGTGGACGCGGTCGAGGCGCACGGGACCGGTACGCGTCTCGGCGACCCGATCGAGGCGCAGGCGCTGCTCGCCACCTACGGGCAGGACAGGGCGGCCGGTGAGCCGCTGTGGCTGGGATCGCTCAAGTCGAACATCGGGCACACGCTCGCCGCCGCGGGCGTGGGCGGTGTGATCAAGATGGTGATGGCGATGCGGCACGGGGTGCTGCCGTCGACCCTGCACGTGGACGAGCCGACGCCGTTCGTCGACTGGGAGTCCGGGGCCGTCGAACTGCTCACCTCGCGCCGCGAGTGGCCCGAGACCGGCCGGCCCCGCCGCGCGGCCGTCTCCTCGTTCGGCATGAGCGGGACCAACGCGCACGTGGTCCTGGAACAGGCGCCCGTCGAAGCGGAATCCCCCGACGAGCCGGAAGCCGTGGCTCCGGCTGTCGGAACCGCCGGATTCTCCGCCGAGCAGCCCGTGCTGCCGTTCCTCGTCTCGGGCCGCGGTCCGCAGGCGCTGCGCGCCCAGGCCGCCCGCCTCGCGGCCCATCTCCAGGCCCACCCCGTGGACGACCTCGCCGACATCGCGCACGCGCTCGCCACCACCCGGACCGGCCTCGACCACCGCGCCGTCGTCCTCGGCGGGACCCCGGACGCCGTCCTGGCCGGTCTCACCGGTCTCGCCGAGGGCGAGACCCGGGGCGCGTCCGTCACGGGCGTGAGCCAGGAGCGGGGCCGTACGGTCTTCGTCTTCCCCGGCCAGGGCTCCCAGTGGGCGGGCATGGCCGTCGAACTCCTCGACACCGCCCCCGTCTTCGCCGAGCGCCTGCGCGCCTGCGCCCGCGCCGTCGGCGCCCATGTCGACTGGGACGTGGAGGACGTCCTGCGCGAGCGGGAGGGCGCGCCGTCGATCGAACGCATCGAGATCGTGCAGCCCGTGCTCTTCTCGGTCATGGTGGCCCTGGCCGAGCTGTGGCGCTCCCACGGCGTGGAACCGGACGCCGTCGTCGGCCACTCCCAGGGCGAGATCGCCGCGGCGGCCGTCACCGGCGCGCTGACCCTGGAGGACGCCGCCCGGCTCATCGTGCTCCGCTCGCAGCTCTTCGCCGACGAACTCGTCGGCCGGGGAGCCGTCGCCTCGGTCGCGCTGTCCCGGGACGAACTGGAGCCGAGGCTCGCGCCGTACGGGGAGCGGCTGACCGTCGCGGGCCTCAACAGCCCGCGTCTGGTCACGGTGGCCGGTGAGACGGAGGCCCTGGAGGAGCTGGTCGCCGCGCTCGGCGCCGAGGGGGTGCGGGCGAGGATCGTCCCCGCCACCGTCGCCTCGCACAGCCCCCAGGTCGACCGGCTGCGCGGGCGGATCGCCGAGCTGCTGGAGTTCGTACGGCCCCGGGCGGGGCGGGTCCCGCTCTACTCCACCGTCACGGGTGAGGTCCTCGACGGATCCGAACTGACCGCCGACTACTGGTTCGAGAACTGCCGGCGGCCGGTCGCCTTCGAACCGGTGCTGCGCAGGCTGTTCGCCGACGGCTTCGACGTCTTCGTCGAGTCCAGTGCCCACCCGGTGCTCACCCTCGGGGTGGAGGAGACCGCCGAGGCCGTCGGCGCCGAACCGCTGGTGTCCGGCACGCTGCGCCGGAACCAGGGCGGCCTGCCGCGCTTCTGGACGACCCTCGGCGAACTCCACGTCGGCGGCGTCCCCGTGGACTGGACGCCGGCGTTCGCCGGCCGCGCAGGTCGCCGCACCGACCTGCCGACGTACGCCTTCCAGCACCGCCGCTACTGGGTGGAAGGGGCGGTCTCCGGGCAGGACTCCGCGCCGGCCGACGCCCTGGACGCCGCGTTCTGGGCGACCGTCGAACGCGAGGACCTCGAAGCCCTCGCGGCCACCCTGGGCGTCGAGGCCGGGCCGCTCGGCGCCGTCCTGCCCGCCCTGGCCTCCTGGCGGCGCGAGAGCCGCGCGGACGCCGGACTTGAATCGCTGCGCTACCGGGTGACCTGGCACGCCGCCAGTGACCCCCTCCCGGCCGCGCCCACCGGACACTGGCTGGTCGCCGTGCCCGCCGGCGCCCCGGACGAGCCCCTGGTCGAGGACGTCGTCCGGGCCCTGGAGGCGGGCGGCGCCCGGACCTCCCTCGTCACCGTGGCGGCGGACGACGACCGCGCGGAACTCACCGCGCGGCTGCGCGCCGCGACCGCCGGTGCCGCGCCGGCCGGGGTGCTGTCCCTGCTCCCGCTGGACGGCGCGGCGGACACCGCCCGCCCCGCGCTGCCGAAGGGACTCGCCGGGACGCTGCTGCTCCTCCAAGCCGTGTCCGACGCGGGCCTGGACCGCCGGGTGTGGTCGGTGACCCGCGGCGCCGTCGCGGTCGGCGCCGCCGACCGGGTCGACGCGCCCGAGCAGGCCCAGGTGTGGGGCCTCGGCGAGGTCGCCCGGCTCGAGGTGCCGCACCTGTGGGCGGGGATCGTCGACCTGCCCGAGGCGCCCGGCGAGCGCGACCTGCTCCGGCTGACCGCCGTCCTGGCGGGGACGGCCGACGAGAGCGGTCTCGCCGTACGGCCCTACGGGCTCTTCGCCCGTCGGCTCGTCCGCGCCCCGCGCGCCTCGGCCCGCCCCTCCTCCGATGCACGGCAGGCCCACGGAACCGTCCTCGTCACCGCGGGCACCAGCGGGCCCGGCGCCCACCTCGCCCGCCTGCTCGCCCGGGACGGAGCCGCCCACCTGCTGCTCACCACGGACCCCGAGAACCCCGAGGACACCGCGGACGGCAGGACGGCCGAACCGGTCGCCCGACTCGTCGCCGAACTGGAGAGCTCGGGCGCCCGGGTGACCGTCGCCCGGACCGATCTCGCCGACCGCGAGGCGCTGGCCCGGTTGCTCGCGGGGCTGCCCGACGACGCGCCGCTCACCGGCGTCTTCCACACGGCCGGGCTGCTGGAGGAAGAGGCGCTCGGCACCCTCACGCCCGACCGTCTCGCGGCCGTCCTGCGCACCAGGACCCTCGGCGCCCGCCACCTGCACGAGCTGACCCGGGAGCGGGACCTCTCGGCCTTCGTGCTGTTCTCCTCCGTCACCGCCGTCCTCGGCGCCGGCCTGGGACTCGCCGGACACGCCGCCGCCAATGCCTACCTCGACGCGCTGGCCGAGCAGCGCCGCGTGGACGGACTGCCCGCGACCTCGCTGGCCTGGGGCGTCTGGGACGAGGAGCCCGCCGAGCCCGCGGCGGCGGCCGAGGCCGTCACGCGGCGCGAGCGCCTGACCCGGCGCGGCCTGCCGCCGCTCGCCCCGCGGCGGGCCCTCGCCGCGCTCCGCCGGGCCCTCGACACGGACACCCCCACCCAGGTCCTCGCCGACATCGACTGGGACACGTATCTGAAGGTGCTGGTGGCCGGGCGGCACGAACCGTTCCTCGGCCTCGTCCCCGAGGTCGCGGCGGCCGTCGGCCAGGGCTCCGGCGGACGCGACCGGGCGGCGGCCGAGCTCGTGAAGCTCCAGGGGGCGAGCCCGGCCGAGCGCCACGCGCTGCTGCTCGGCCTGGTGCGCGCCGAGATCGCCGAACTCCTCGGGCACGCGAGCCCGGAGGACGTGGAGAGCCGCCGCGACTTCCTCGAACTCGGCATGGACTCGGTGGGCGCGGTGGCGCTCCGCAACCGTCTCGAAGGGGTGCTGCGGCGCAAGCTGCCCGCCCGGCTCGTCCTGGACCGGCGCACGCCCGACGCCCTCGCCTCCTTCCTGTCCGAGGAGTTCGCCCCGGGGACCGGAAGCGGCGGCGCGAACGAACCGTCGGACGATCCGGCGGACGGACTCGCGGCCCGGTATCTGGCGGCCGTCGCCGCCGACGGGCGGGCCGGTGAACTCGCCGGACCGCTCGCCGAGGCGGTCGCCGCCCGCGCCTCCTTCGAGGAGCCGGGGCCGGACGACATCCCCGACTCGGTGCTGATCACCTCCGGCGGCCGCAGGACCGCGCTGATCTGCCTGCCCACCGTGCTCGCCACCTCGGGACCGCACCAGTTCGCCCGCCTCGCGGCCGGCCTCGGCGGCGAGCAGGAGATCGCGGCGCTGCACCTGACGGGCTTCGTCGCGGGGGAGCGACTGCCCGCGTCCCTCGACGCGCTCACCGCGGCCCTCGCCGAAGCGGTGCGCCGCCGCGCCGACGGGGCCCCCTTCGCGCTCGCCGGCTACTCGTCGGGCGGTGTCCTCGCCCACGCGGTCACCGCCCGCCTCGAAGCGGACGGCGTGCTCCCCGAGGCCCTGGTCCTGCTCGACGCGTACGTCCCCGGCAGCGCCGAACTCACCACTGTCGGACCGGCGCTGATGCGGGGCATGGCCCGCCGGCTCGGCGAGTTCGAGCCGCTCGGCGCCGAACGGGTCACCGCCATGACCGCCCACCTGGACCTCCTCGCCGACTGGCGGCCCGCCGACATCAAGGCCCCGGTCCTGCTGGTCCGGCCGGACCGGCCCGTACCGGGGGTCGAGTCCCCGTCCGGCGACGGCTGGCAGTCGGTCTGGCCGGGTCGGCACGACGCCGTCACCGTCCCTGGCGACCACTTCTCGCTCATCGAGGAGGACGCCGTCACCACCGCGCACGCCGTCCGCAGCTGGTGGGACCGCACGGTCCCCGGCGACGCGACGACCGCCCCCGACCCGGCGAAGGAGCCGACCGCATGACCGAGAAGGACCTGACCGAGAAGGATCTGACCGAGAAGGACCTGACCGCGAGGGACACGGCACCGAAGGGCTCGGCACCGGACGAACAGCGGAACCCGCGCACCCCGGTCCTGGTCGTGGGTGCCGGACCGGTGGGTCTGGCCGTCGCCTGCGCCCTGTGGCAGCGCGGTGTGCCGGCCCGGGTCGTCGAGGCCCAGGGGGAACCGCACCAGGGCTCCCGCGCGGTGCAGCTCCACCCCCCGACGCTCCGCGTCTTCCGGGAGCTCGGCATCCTCGACGAGGCCGAGCGGCTCGGTCTGCGGATCCGTACGACCAGCTACCACCTGGCCGGGGGCCGCACGTTGCGGGTCGCCCTCGGCACCGAGAACCAACCGCTGATGCTCCCGCAGCAGGAGACCAGCCGCCTCCTCGAGGAGGCTCTCGTCCGGGCCGGCGGGCGGGTGGAGCGCTCCGTGCGGGTCACGTCCGTGGCCCTCGCGGACGACGGCGTCACCGTCAAGGCCGAGGGGCCGCGGGGCACCGAGGTCGTCGAGGCCGACTGGCTCGTCGCCGCCGACGGCGTCCGCAGCACCGTCCGCGACCTCCTGGGCGTCGACTTCGCCGGTTCCCCGGTCGCCACCGGCTTCCTGCTCGCCGAGGGCCGCATCGACGGCGCCTTCGAACGGGACGCGGTCCACTACTTCCTGGGCCACAAGGGCTCGGTGGTCTTCGCCGCGATGCCCGGCGACCGGATCAGGGTCTCCGGCGCGGTCCCCGACGATCATCCGACGACCCCCGAGGGCGTCCAACAGCTCCTCGACGAGCGCGGTCCCGGCGGCATCACCATCGAGGACCTCGACATGGTCGGCCGGTTCACCAGCCAGGAGCGGATCGCCGTCGCCCTGCGCAAGGGCCGCTGCCTGCTGGCGGGGGACGCCGCCCACACGCACTCCCCGCTCGGCGGGCAGGGCCTCAACCTCGGCATCCAGGACGCGCACAACCTCGCCTGGAAGCTGGCCGGCGTGTGCACCGGCGCACTGCACGCACGCGTCCTCGACACGTACGAGGCGGAGCGGCGCGGGGCCGCCGAGCAGATCGTCCGGGTCACCCACCGGTTCCTGAAGGTCTTCATGCTCGGCCCCTTCGCGGCCAGGGTGCGCAACACGGTGTGGAGTTCCCTGGAGGCGGCCGGTGTGCTGCGCCGCTGGTTCGTCCCGCTCCTCGCCGGCTGGCGCATCCACTACCCCGACACCCTGTCGGAGGACGCCCGGGCCGGCTCCGCCCGGTCGTCGCGGTCGCGCGGGCTGCCCGCCCCCGGCCGGCGGGCGCCGCACTGGGTGCCGGAGGACACGGCGACCGGACCCGCCGGATTCCGTCTGGTGACCTCCGGGCCCGCGGGCGGCGCGGTCGCCCGGCGGGGCCGGGAGTGGGCGGAGCGGGCCGCGCTGCCGGTCGGGCACGTCCATGTGACCCGGCGCGCCTCCGGCTTCCTGCTCGTACGGCCCGACGGCTATGTCGCGGCCTCCGGTGCCACACCTGCCGAACTCGCCGATGCCGGGCGCCTGCTGGCCCGTATCGCGCGCTGACCCGACGAGGACGAAGGAGTCCAGCCATGCCGGCCACAGACCGCCTCGCGGAACTGATCGAGCTGAAGTCGCGGGTACGTCGGGGGACGGACCCGACGGCCACCGCGCGCCAGCACGCCCGGGGCAAGCTCACCGCGCACGAGAGGATCGAACTGCTCCTCGACGAAGGCTCGTTCCAGGAGATCGAGGCGCTGCGGCGGCACCGCTCGTCCGGCTTCGGCATGGAGCGGCGCCGCCCCCACTCCGACGGGGTGATCACCGGTTGGGGCACGGTCCACGGCCGGACCGTCTTCGTGTACGCGCACGACTTCCGGATCTTCGGCGGCGCCCTCGGCGAGGCCCACGCCGCCAAGATCCACAAGCTGATGGACCTCGCCGCGTCCTCCGGTGCGCCCCTGGTCTCGCTCAACGACGGCGCGGGCGCGCGGATCCAGGAGGGCGTCACCGCGCTGGCGGGCTACGGCGGGATCTTCCGCCGCAACACCCGCAACTCCGGGGTGATCCCGCAGATCAGCGTCATGCTCGGGCCGTGCGCGGGCGGGGCGGCGTACTCGCCCGCGCTCACCGACTTCGTCTTCATGGTCCGGGAGACCTCGCAGATGTTCATCACCGGACCCGACGTCGTGCAGGCCGTGACGGGCGCCCAGGTGTCCATGGACGGGCTCGGCGGCGCGGACGTCCACGCGGGCGTGTCGGGCGTCGCCGGTTTCGTCCACGACGACGAGGAGTCCTGTCTGGAGGAGGTGCGCTTCCTGCTCTCGCTGCTCCCGCAGAACAACCGGGAGATGCCGCCCGCGGAGATGTGCGACGACCCGGTCGACCGGCCGAACGACGTGCTGCTCGACCTGGTCCCGGACGATCCCCACCAGTCGTACGACATGCGGGCGGTGATCGAGGAGATCGTCGACGACGGGCAGTTCTTCGAGGTCCACGAGCGGTGGGCGACGAACATCGTCTGCGCGCTGACGCGGCTCGACGGCCGGGTCGTCGGCATCGTCGCCAACCAGCCGTCCTCCGCCGCCGGGGTGTTGGACATCCACGCCTCGGAGAAGGCGGCCCGGTTCGTCTCGCTGTGCGACGCGTTCAACATCCCGCTGGTCACCCTGGTGGACGTGCCCGGCTTCCTGCCGGGCGTCGACCAGGAGCACAACGGCATCATCCGGCACGGCGCGAAGCTGCTGTACGCGTACTGCAACGCGACCGTGCCGCGGATCAGCCTGATCCTGCGCAAGGCGTACGGCGGCGCGTACATCGTCATGGACTCCCGCTCGATCGGCGCGGACCTCTCGCTGGCCTGGCCGAGCAACGAGATCGCGGTGATGGGCGCCGAGGGCGCGGCCAACGTGATCTTCCGGCGCGAGATCGCGGACGCCGACGACCCCGACGAGGTGCGCGCCCAGAAGATCAAGGAGTACAAGGCCGAGCTGATGCATCCGTACTACGCGGCCGAACGCGGCCTGGTCGACGACGTGATCGACCCCCGCGACACCCGCCAGGTGCTGATCGGCGCCCTGGACATGCTGAGTTCCAAGCACGCCGACCTGCCGGCCCGCAAGCACGGCAACCCGCCGGCCTGAGCGGACGGCGGGTACCGGAGGGCCGGCGCGGAGTCCGCGCCGGCCCGTCGTGCGTCGGAAAGGGTCGCGTCGGAACGCGGACGTGTCAGACGGCCGGCGCCTCGGGCGCCGGGCCTGCCACGTCCACGACGGCGATGTCGTCGTAGAACGACAGGTACCCCTTGATCTCGGGGACGGCGTCGATCGGGTCGAGGTACGACCACGCCACGTCCGGGTGGGCCGGCGCGTCCGGGCCGTCGCCGCGGAACGACCAGTAGGCCGCCTCGCCCTTGTAGGGGCAGGTGGTCCGGGTCTCGGAGGTGTCGAAGAGCGTGAGGTCGACGTCCTCGGGCGGAAGGTAGTAGCGCACGGGCAGACCGGTCTCGTGGACGAGGACGGGCCGGTCGGACGCGGCGACCGTACGGCCGCCGATCGACACCCGTACGGTCTGGGACCCGTGGACGGCCACGACGCGGTGACCGTGCTCGGTGGGCGGCATCCGGGTTCCTCTCGTGCCGTCAGGAGACGGCGGTCATGGACCGGTAGTCCTCGTCGGACAGCCGGATCGCCGCGCTCGCCATGTTCTCCTCCAGGTGCGCCACCGAGGACGTGCCGGGGATCGGGAGCAGGGCGGGGGAGTGGCGCAGCAGCCAGGCGAGCGCGAGCTGCGCGGGCGTGGCACCGCCCGCCACGTCGCCCTCGGCGCTCCCCTGCGTGCCGTCCGGCGCGGCCAGCTGTCCCATGGCGAGCGGGAACCAGGCGATGAACGCGAGGCCCTGCTGCTCGGCGTGGAGCAGGACGTCCTCGTACTTGCGCTCGGCGAGGTTGTAGAGGTTCTGGACGGAGGCGATCGGGGTGACCGCCCGTGCCTTCTCCAGCTCCTCCACCGTGACCTCGGACAGGCCGATGTGCCGGATCTTGCCCTCCGCGCGCAGCTCGGCCAGCGCGCCGACCTGGTCCTCCAGGGGGACGGCCGGGTCGATCCGGTGCAGCTGGAGCAGGGGTATCGCGTCGAGGCCGAGGTGGCGGAGGTTGAGCTCGACCTGCTGGCGGAGGTACTCGGGCCGCCCGACCGGACGCCAGTCGTCGGGGCCGGGGCGCGTGAGGCCGACCTTGGTGGCGATGACCAGGTCGTCCGCGTACGGGTGCAGGGCCTTCTTGATGAGGAGGTCGCTGGTGAACGGGCCGTAGGCGTCGGCGGTGTCGATGAAGTTCACGCCGAGCTCCACGGCCCGCCGGAGCACACGGACCGCCTCGGCGGGGTCCGCCGGGTCGCCCCAGATGCCCGGTCCGGTGAGCCGCATGGCGCCGTAGCCGAGCCGGTTGACGGTGAGATCGCCCCCGATGCGGAGGGTGCCGCCCGCCTGGGGCCGCGTGATGGGCTGAGTCATGTACACAGTGTTCATCATTTGCACTCCGCCAGTAAATTACATGCCGTGAAGGAACCGGGGAGCGGTATTTATGTTTCAACACTGCTAAGATGCCGAGCATGGGACAGGTGACTCAAAGCCGGAGGATGCGGCTGCGCGAAGCGACAACCGCGGAGATCAAGGCGACCGCCCTGGAGCACATGGCCACCAGCGGGACGGCCGCGATCTCGCTGCGTGCCATCGCCCGTGACATGGGGATGACCGCCGGTGCCATCTACAGCTACTTCGACACCCGGGACAACCTGGTCAGCGTCCTGATCGCGGATGTCTACGGCCGGCTGGCCGACACCCTGGAAGCCGCCGTCGAGAAGACGCCCAAGGGGGACGCGGCCGCGCAGGTGCTCGCGTTCGGGCAGGCCTACCGCGACTGGGCGGTGGGCAACCCGGAGGAGTTCCGCCTGGTGTACGGCGACGCCGTGCCCGACTACCAGCCCCCGGAGGGTGGTGCCGCCGCCGAGGCGGAGCACCGCTCCTGCGCCGTCCTCACCAGCATCGTCGCCGCCGCCTGGCCCAAGGCACAGCACCTCTACATCGGCAGCGACCACGCCTGGTCCGACTTCGACCCGGACTTCGGCGACCTGATCCGCCGCTCCTTCCCGGACCTGCCGCCGGCCGCCGTCGCCCTCTCGCTGCGCGTCTGGGGCCGGATGCACGGCCTGGTCTCGCTGGAGGTGTACGGCCACCTGGCCCCCCAGGTCCGCGACCCCGCGAAGCTCTACCGCGCCGAACTCATCGACCTCTCCAAGTCCCTGGGGCACGTGCCGACGGGCGAGCCGGTGGCCGCCGCCTGACGTGAAACGCCGACGGCCGGGCCGGGGATGCGCTCCCCGGCCCGGCCGTCGCACGTCTCAGGGACGGTCCGCGCAGCCCGCCAGCCAACGTCTGCCGAGCCCCGCGTAGTCGGGTTCCGGGCCGGTGTCGAGCCGTCGCCACAGATCGGCGAGCCGATGGCCCGCCTCGACGCAGTACACCTCCGCGAGCGTCCCCGACGCCGCGTCCGCGTACGCGCCCTCGCCGCCGCCCTCGTCGCGGGGGCGTGCCTGCGCGGCCCTCGCGAGCACCGCGTACATGGCGAACAGCTCCGCCCCGATCCGGCCGAGCAGGATCAGCGTGTGCTCCTTCTCGAAGAGCTCCTCCTGCTCCGGGTGGGCCTTCACCAGGGCCGCGCAGGTCTCATGGAACCGGGCCACCTGCTCCCGTACGGCCGTCAGATGGGCCCGGTTCGCCCCCGTGAGGCCTGCCGTGCCGTCCCCGCCCGTGGTGTGCCCGGGGAAGGCGGCGGCCGGCGCGTCACCGGTCGTCGCGTAGTACCGGGTCAGCAGCCGCCGCCCGGCCTGGGCGTCCAGCTGGAAGTCCACGTTCCCGGCGATGCGCAGGCTGCGGGCGTCGCGCATCCGGCGCTCCAGCGGGACGGGGGGCGCTCCCCGGCGGAGCTTGCTCGGCACCGTCTCGACGCCCTCCGCCCCGTACAGCGAGACGGTCCTGTCGACGATCCGCCAGGCGGTGCGCACGGCCAGGTTCTTGGCCGTGAGCCGCTCGAACCAGCGGTCCTCGGCTCCCGGGCCGATCAGTGCCCAGCGGATCACGCTGTCCACCGCGTGCACCTCGGCGAGCGTCCGGGCGACAAGGCGCTGGACGGCGTCGTACTCGATCAGGGCGCGGCCGTTGACGCTGCGCCGGGCGAGGAACTCCGCGGACCAGCTGCGGCACAGCCGGGCGATGGCGAGCGCGGGGGCGCCGGTGAAGTACAGCTGGCCGTCGAGGAGGACGTCGGCCATCCGGTCGGAGAAGCGCGGCTCCTCGGGCGCGCCGCGCACCACGTGCTCCGCCGGCACCCGCACCCCGTCCAGGCGCAGCGCCCCGTTGGGCAGCCCCCGGCTGCCGGCGAACTCGATGGAGGAGGTCACCTCGAAACCGGCGGCGGACGTGTCGACGAAGCAGACGCACAACCGGCGCCCCTCCACCGTGTGTTCGGTGGCCGCGACCGCCAGCAGGTCGGCCACGGGACCGTGCCCGGTGAACACCTTCTCCCCGCGCAGGACGTAGGAGGCGCCGTCGGCGGCCGGCGTGGCCGTGGTGCCCGGCCAGGCGTTGTTCTGCCCTGCGGGCTCCGTCAGCGCGAACCCCGAGACCGCGCCGTCGGCGAGCCGCCCGGTGAGGTGGTCGCGCAGCGGCCCCTCGGGCAGCGCGGGCACCAGCGCGGGCGCGCCGACCCCGGCCTGGACGGCGAGCATCTGCCCGGCGGGCATGCAGAGTCCGGCGGCGTGCTCGACGGCGCGGAAGGTGTTGTACGGCGAGAGCCCGAGGCCCTCGGCCTCCGGTCCGAGACGCAGCTTCAGGAAGCCGCTCGCCCGCAGGTCGTCGAGGAACCCCTCCGGGAGTTCTCCGGTCAGGTCGACCCGGTCCGGGTCGAGCCGGGCGCGCAGGAACGCGTCGAGCCGGGCGGTGGTCGCGTCGCCCTCGGCCCGGTCCGCCGCGTCCTGTTCGGGGAAGGCGGGCGGCTCCGGGCCGAGCAGCCCGCTCTCCAGCGCGGCGGCGAAGCCGCGGGTGGGGGGCGCCTCCACGGCGGGCGTGGTCATCACACCTCCTGCGCGGGGACGAGTTCGACCGGGACGTCGAGCAGCACCGTGTGCTTGTTGTTGGGCGCCCAGGTCTCGGGTCCGGCGGGCCGGATCTCCTCGACCCGGTCGAGCAGCGCGTCGAGCGCGAGCCGGATCTCCAGGCGGCCGAAGGCGTCGCCGAGGCAGTAGTGGACGCCGTGGCCGAAGGACAGGTGCGGATTGGGGTCGCGCCGGATGTCGAACCGCTCCGCGTCGGGGAACACCGTCTCGTCACGGTTGGCGGACGGCCACCACAGGGTCACCTTGTCGCCCGCGCGCATGCGCGTGCCGTGCAGCTCCACGTCCTGGGTGAGGGTGCGCCGGTTGTACGGGTTCGCGGGCAGCCAGCGGAGCACCTCCTCGACCGCGGTCGGCAGCAGGGCGCGGTCCTTGCGCAACTCCCGCCACTGGTCGGGGTGGTGGGCGAAGGCCAGCAGGCCGCCGGCGATCGTGTTGCGCGGCTGTTCGAAGCCGCTGACGAGCAGGACGCTCGCGTTGGTCTCCCGCTCCATCTCGGTGAGCGGTGGCTGGCCGCTGTCGGCGGGCAGTTCGCCGTTGGCGAGGACGGAGCCCAGATCGTCCGCGGGCCGCCGTCGCTTCTCTTCGAGGAGCGAGGTGAAGTAGGAGCGCAGATTCTGGTAGACGGCCCGCGAGACGTCGTCCACCTGTCCGGTCCTGCGGTGGGTGAATCCGAGGACGGCGTGCACCCATTCCGTGAGCCGGGGCCAGTCCTCGCGCGGAATGCCGAGGAGCAGGGCCACCGAGCGCAGCGCGAAGGGCTCGGTGTAGTCGTCGACCAGGTTCGCCCGGCCGCGCGTGACCAGGGCGTCCGCCAGGTCCGCCGCGGTCGCCCGGAGTTCGGGCTCCAGAGCGGTCACGGCGGTCGCCAGGGCCGGGCCGAGCAGGTGCTTGAACACGTCGTGCCGGGGGTTGTCCATCATGGCCAGCACGCTGCCGGTGAGGCCGCCGCCGAACGGCAGGTCCTCCAGGTGGGAGCCGCCGCCGGCGCGACCGCCACCGCCCTGCGAGGAGAAGACCGGGTCCACCGACGCCGCCGCGATGTCCGCGTGCCGGGTCAGCACCCAGAAGCTCTCGCCGTCCGGGAGGGTGCCGGCGGGGTGCAGGAGTACGGGTGCCTCGCGGCGGAGCCTCGCGAACAGCCCGTACGGAATCCCGCCGGCGAATCCCGCGTGGTCGGTGAGGTCGAATCCGCCGAGGATCTCAGGGAATTCCATGGAATTGTTGCGGTCGCTGCCATTGCTCATCCGAACCTCGTGTCAGGGAGTTTTCGGTGCGATACTCTGCGATTTCCCCGGTGAAAGTAGTGGGCCTCTCCCCCTAGTGCCAACCCCAGATTTTCTGGGGTACCCCAGTCCTCCCCGCGCGGGGAGAGGGGTTGGCCCTAGGGGGAGGTCGCAAGTAATTTCCGGATCCCAGCAGACGGTCCTCAATCGAGTGGGATGTGGAAAATGACCGAGGCGTCGACCGCAAAAATCCCGGATGTCATCACGTACGACCCCGAAGCCGCTCGGCGGGCGCTTCCCTTCGACCCGTTCGACCCCGATTTCCATGCCGACCCGTTTCCGTACCACCGCAAGACCAGGGAGGAGCACGGCAGGGCCTTCCGCACGCCGGGCGGGATCGTGGCCGTGTACGGCTACGAGGAGGCCGCGGCGCTCATGAAGGACCCCCGGTTCGGCTGGGGGGTCAACCCGATGGTGGCCGACCAGTTCGTGGAGAACCCCGCGAGCGGGGAGTCCGGCCGCATCCTCATGTTCATGGACCCGCCGGACCACACCCGGATCCGCGGCCTGGTGTCCAAGGCGTTCACGCCGAAGATGATCGCCGACCTGCGCCCCAAGGCGGCGCGGTACGCGGAGGAGTTGCTCGACCAGGCCCTGGCGGAGCACCCGGACGGGCGCGTCGACCTCCAGCAGGTGCTGTCCCGGCCGCTGCCGGCCCGGGTCCTCAGCGACATGATGGACATACCCGAGCACTACCACCCGCTCTTCTTCGCCAACACCATGGAGAGCGGGCGCGGTCTCGACCCCGGCTTCACGCTCACCGACGAGCAGAAGACCGGCCGCAACGGCGCCCGTGACGTCTTCATCAACGCGGGCATCGAGATGGTGGCCGCGCGCCGGGAGGCGCCCGGCGACGACCTCATCAGCGAACTGGCCCGCGCGGAGCAGGAGGGCGACCGGTTGTCCGAGTGGGAGCTGGCCATGCTCCTGATGAACCTGCTGGCCGCCGGGTTCGGTGCCACGGCCGCGCTCATCGGCAACCAGGTCCACAACCTGCTCTCCCACCCCGCGCAGTTCGCGTGGCTGCGGGCGAACCCGGACCGGGTGCCGGCCGCCGTCGAGGAGCTGCTGCGCTACGACAGCACGCTGGCGATGGTGACCAGGACCGCCCTGGAGGACGCCGACGTGGCGGGCATCCCGGTGCGGGCCGGGGAGTACGTGGCGGTGATGATGGCCGCCGCCAACCGCGACCCGGCGGCCTTCGACGACCCGGAGCGGCTCGACATCACCCGGGAGCAGACCCGCAACCTCGGCTTCGGGCACGGCATCCACTTCTGTGTCGCGGCCCCGATCGCGCGCATGATCGGCCAGGAGGCGCTCGCCGCCCTCATCCGGCGTGAGGTCCGCCTGGACGACAGCCGACGGGTGGAGCGCTGGCCCGGGATCTCGCTGCGGGTGATCGGCGAACTGCCGGTCGTCCTCGGCCCGGTCGGCGACGCCGACCCCGCCTGACCTGCCCTGCGGCGCCGGTGCGGCGCCCGCCCCCGCTCGATCGCCGGCCCCGGACCGCGCACACGGTCCGGGGCCGGTTCGCGCGCACGCCGATTCCGCTTGACAGTGAACGGCGTGGCGGTACCATCTCCCATGCGAACTCTGAACACCGCTCAGCAATCGAACGACATGTAGAGAGCGGCTCGCCGTTCTCCTTTTGCAGAAGGGCTCCAATCCAGTGGAAGGTTCCGTTAGCTCGCATCAGCGGTCCGGCCTGAGGCTTGCGCTGCTGGCGTTGGCCCAGTTCATCATCGCCGTGGACTACAACATCGTGTTCGTGGCGCTGCCGGACATCGGCAAGGCCCTCGACTTCTCCCCGCAGACCCTCCAGTGGGTCGTCAGCTCCTACGCCGTGGCCTTCGGCGGCTTCCTGCTCTTCGGCGGACGCGCCGCCGACCGGCTCGGCGCCCGCCGGGTCTTCGTCGCGGCGCTCGTCCTCTTCGGCGTCTCGGCCCTGGTCGGCGGCCTCGCCGGCTCGGCGGAACTCCTGGTCGCCGCGCGGGCCGTGCAGGGCCTCGGCGGCGCGCTGCTCTTCCCCGCGACGCTCACCCTGGTCGTCACCAGCTTCGAGGAGGGCCCCGCGCGCAACAAGGCGCTCGCCGTCTGGGGCGCCACCGGCAGCGGCGGCCTCGCCGCGGGCGCGCTGCTCGGCGGTGTGCTCACCCAGTGGCTCGGCTGGGAGTGGGTCTTCTTCTTCATGGCCCCGCTGGCCCTCGTCGCGCTCCTCGGCGTGCCCAGCCTGCTCGCTCCGGACGCCCCGCGCACCGGCGCCCGTCAGGGCTTCGACATCCCGGGCGCCCTGGTCGTCACCATCGGCGCCACGCTCGTCGTGTTCGGCCTGGTCAGCGGCCCCGAGTCCGGCTGGACCACGCCCCGGGTGCTCGGCTCGCTGATCGTCGGCCTGCTGCTCGTCGCCTCGTTCTTCCTCATCGAGGCCAAGACCAGCGCCCCGCTCGCCCCGCTGCGGATGTTCCGCAACCGCAGCCTCGTCACCTCGATGATGGTGGCGTTCCTGCACATGAGCGCCCTGAGCGGCGGCTACTACCTCTTCACCACGTACATCCAGAACATCCTCGACTACAACGCGCTCCAGGCCGGCCTCGCCTTCCTCCCGCTGGGCCTGCTCGCGATGCTCGCCGGCGGCAAGATCGCCGCGACCATGCTCAACAAGACGGGTCTGCGCGGAGCCCTCTCCCTCGGCATGCTCATCTACGCGATCGGCATGGCCGCGATGGCCGCGGGCATGGTCGCAGGCGGCACGTACTGGGCGGTCCTGCCCGGTGTCGCCCTCTACGGCTTCGGCGGCGGCCTGGCGTTCACCTCGATCTTCGCGACCGCGGGGGCCGGCGTGGACCCGGCCGAGCAGGGTGTCGCCTCCGCCCTCGCCTCCACCTCGCAGCAGATCGGCGCGGCCGTCGGACTCGCCGTCATCCTGGTCATCGCCAACTCCGGCCTCGACCTGACCGCCGGTGCCCCCGCCCCGGCCGACGCCGACGTCATCGCCGGTCTGCGGCTGGCCGGCTGGGTCACCGCCGCGGCCGCCCTCCTCGGCGCCGTGGCCGCGCTCAACCTCCGCAAGCCCCCTGCCGAGGCCCCCGCCCCGGCCGAGGAGAAGCCCGAGGTGCGCGTCTCCTGACGCCCACCACGTCCCCGACGGGGACCCGCGGCCGGGAATTCCCCCGTACCGGCCGCGGGTCCCGACCAGAGAAGACCCGTGGCCCCTCGCCGACTCGACGAGGGGCCACGGGTCTTCGTGCAGGGACACCCCGTGGCGGACAGGGGTCGCAGGAGGAGTCGCACCAGGGGTCGGCGGAGTCCGCGGGGGAGTGGCCCGCAGGGCACCGGAGTAGGGGTTCCGGCCGGCCCGGACGGCTGCCTACGCTCCCGACGTGGACATCCAACACGCGCACACGCGTCTCTGGTTACGTCGATTCACCGCGGTGCCGCAAGCCGCGCCCACCCTCGTCTGCTTCCCGCACGCGGGCGGCGCCGCGAGCGCCTACACCGCGCTCTCGCGGACCCTCGCACCGGACGTCGAGGTCCTCGCCCTGCAGTACCCCGGTCGCCAGGACCGACGCCTCGAACCTCCCGCCGAGAGCATCGACGCGCTCGCGGACGCGGTCGTCGCGGCGCTCGGACCCGAACTCCCCGCCGACTGCGCGTTCTTCGGCCACAGCATGGGAGCGGCGGTCGCCTTCGAGGTGGCGCGCCGCTACGAGCGGCAGGCCGGCGGCTCCGGGCCGGTACGGCTCTTCCTGTCCGGGCGCCGCGCGCCCTCAGTCCGTACGGAGGGCGGCACCGGACCGCTGGACGACGCCGCGATCCTCGCGCGGGTACGACAGTTGAGCGGCACCGACGAGGCGCTGCTCGCCGACGAGGACATGATGGCGCTGCTGCTGCCCACGCTGCGCGCCGACTACCGGGCCGTCGCCGGGCACTACGCGCCGCCCGAGGCCCGCGTCGGCTGCCCGGTCACCGTGCTCGTCGGCGACGCCGACCCGGTCACGTCCGTCGAGGACGCGGCGGCCTGGCGCACCCACACCACGGCCCCGGTCGACGTGCGGGTCTTCCCCGGCGGTCACTTCTACCTGGACGCGCGGCGCGACGCCGTGGCCGGGGTGATCCGCGAGGCCCTCACCGTCCGCCCCGCGGCCACGGCGCCGGACCGTACGGCGTGAGGACCGGACCGCCCGGCCCCGGCGCCGGATGAGATCCGGGCCCGGCCGGCGGAGGCCGCCGGGCGGGCCCGTGGGACTCCGGGCTCAGGAGGCGCGCCGGGCGGTGACTCCCGGCGCGCCCTCGCCGTTCACGGCGAGGACGAGGTCGCTGCGCCGCCTGATCCCGAGCTTCCGGTACACCCGGGTGAGGTGCTGCTCGACGGTGCTGACGGTCACGAAGAGTTTGCCCGCTATCTGGCGGTTGCTGTGGCCTCGGACGGCGAGGGCCACGACCCGCATCTCCGCGTCGCTCAGCAGGGCGACCAGCTTCTCGCCGCCGGTCGCCGCGCCGAGCTCTTGAGGTCTTCGCGCCGCTTCCGGTGGTGTCCTGGCGGGCAGCGGCACACCGGACTGCTCGGCGAGCTGACGGGCCCGGCGCAGCGCCATCCGGCCCTTGCTGTACTGCCCGGTGTCGAGGTGGCACCGGCTCAGCGCGTTGAGCGTGTACGCGAGTTCCAGCGGGTTGCCGCACTTCTGCGCGGCCTCCATGGCGTGCCCCAGGAGCTTGATCCGCTCCTGCGGGGGCGCGGTCGCGGCCAGCGTCCGCATCGTCACGGACCGCGCCTCGTGGTGCCCGGGTCCGACGAGGACCGACTGCTCGGTGGCCAGTTCGCGGGCGCGCGCGAGTTCGCCGCGCGCCAGGTGGGCCCGGGCCGCGTCGGTGCGCCAGGGGAGCAGGGCCGGGACGTCCATCTGCCAGCGGGTGGCCAGCTCGCCGACGGCGGCGAAGTCGTCCAGGGCCGCCTGCGACTGGCCGCTCGCGAGCAGCGCGTTGCCCCGGGCGCGCAGGTAGCCGACCCCGATCGGGGTCTGGAACATGCCCTCGGGCGGCTCCACCTGGAGCTGGGCCAGCGCCCGTTCGTGCGAGCCGAGCGCGGTGTACGCCTCCAGGGCGACGGTCAGCGGCAGCCCGATGAGGACGCCCCAGCCGGCGGCCGGGGTCTCGCCGAGGGCCCGCTCGGCCAGCCGAGCGGCCTCGGCCGGGTCGCCCCGGTGCAGGGCCAGCTTCGCCCGCAGGCTCTCGAACAGCGCCTGCCAGACGGGCGCCGACTGGCTCCGGGCGGCGGCGGTGAGCGAGTCGATCCACTGCTCGGCCGAGGTGTACATCCCGTTGAGGATCAGCGTGCTGACCGCCACCACGAGCGGGATCAGGGTGTCGTCGTCCAACTGGTGGCTGACCAGGGCCTGTTCCGCGCACAGGGCGGTGAGCGGCCCGGGCCCGTCCCGGAGCACCCGCGGCAGCTCGGCCAGGGTCTGCCCCCGGGTGGCGGCGGGCGGTACGTACGGACCGCCCGCCACCGCCGTGGCGTCGCCGCCCTCCGCCGCCGCCGGGTACAGCAGGGCGAGGGTGGTCCGGCACCTGCGCAGGGTGGCCGACGCCTCCGCGTCCTGGCGGAGCCGGGCGTGCCCCTCCATCTGCTCCAGGATCTCCAGGGCCGTGCTCGGCCGGCCGAACCAGAGCAGCGCGTCGACGGGCGCTGCCACATGACGTCCGGTCAGCAGGCCGCAGCGGGCCGCGTCCAACAGGGCGGGCAGCCGGCGGGCCGCGGTGCGCGGATCGGACCGCCACTCGGTGCGGAAGAGCATCGCCGTGGTGGCGGTGAAGTGCTCCTTGCTCCGGTCGTACCGGTAGGCGACGGAGAGGCAGTCGGTCGCGAGGGTGGTGTCGCCGGTGGCGAGGCCCTCCTGCGCGGCCTCGAGCAGCACGCCCGCGGCGCAGTCGTTGTCGATCTGGCTCGCGGCGACGAGGTGATGGGCGACCGCCGTCACCGGAGCGCCGTTCTTGAAGAGCAGGGTCCCGATCCTGGTGTGCAGCTCGGCGCGCGCCTCGGGGGTCATGTCGTGCAGCACGGCGGTGCGCGCGTCGGGGTGGCGCCAGGAGCCGTTCGCCAGCAGGCCTGTCTCCTCCAGCGTGTTCAGCGCCAGGTCGAGGGATTGCGGGTGCGTCCCGGGGAACTGGACGAGCAGCGGGACGTACCGGGGATCGTGCAGGACGGCCATGATCCGTGCGATCGTCCGCACCGATGTGGCGCAGCGGTAGAGGCAGCCGAGGACGGCCTGCTCGAAGAGGGTGCCCGAGGAGAGCACAGGGGCGGGCCACTCCTGCGCCGCCGCGATGGTGTCCTCGACCAGGCCCCGGACGAGGAAGGGGTTTCCGCCGGTGGCGGCGAGGCACTCCGTGCCGAGGGCTTCGGCGGCGCTCGGGCCGAGGCGCGAGGCGAGGAGTTCGCGCACCCCGACGAGGGACAGGGGTGGCAGCCGTACGCGGTGGCAGACCGGCTCCGGGGGGAGCTCCGCGCGTAGCAGGGTGCTCGACCTGCGCGGGGAGGGGAGTTCGTTGAGGACGAGGAGGAGCGGAGTGACCCGCAGCCGGCGGGTGAGGGAGGACAGGCACAGCAGGGACGGGGTGTCCGCGTACTCGACGTCGTCGACGCTGATGAGCAGCGGCCGCTCGACGTATTTGACGAGGTCGTGCATGGCCGTGCCCATCTCGTGGAAGAGGCGCGGCGGGACGGCGGCGGCGTCCTGCGTGTTCGCGGCGTCGGCGCTCAGTGCCCGGTCGAGCAGGCGGGCCACATGTCCGGCCGCCGCGGGCGGCAGCTCCACGTTGCGGAACAGTTGGGCGAGCACACCGAAGGGCACGTACCGCTCCATGCGGGAGGCGGTCGCGGAGAGATGCACGGCGCCCGCGCCCTCGGCCTCTTCGGCCAGTGCGGCGAGGAGTTCGGTCTTCCCGTGTCCGGCGGCACCGCTGACGACGGCGATCCTGCTGTTTCCCGCCAGTGCTTCGCCGAGGAGGCGCCGCAGGGCCGATAACTGTTCCTCGCGCTCGCACATGGGGTGGGGATGGGGCGGGGTGGGGAGCTTGTCCAGAACGACCGACGCTGTTCTTGCAGGCATTCTTTCGACTCCGCTTCGTATTCAGCTATATCGGAGAACGGGGTGCGCCAGACGTGTCGATGGGATCTTCCGCTGGCAAGCTCTGCCCAGTAAAACCCGGCCGCCCCAGCAGGGCAACCAACGTCCACGGCGGAGGTCGAGGCTCCGATTGGCCTCTGAATACAAGGGAGTCCATCGTGCCTGGACCGACCACGGCGCGCGGACGGAATGTCGCCCGGAGAGAGGGATTCCGTGAGACGCGTCACATTTGCCCGTGGCGGGGCTGATGGGCCGTCCTTCCGGCCGGGTGCACCCACCGGGCTGTGGAGATCGGCCATGCGGGGGCGGGTGTTCCGGCCGTCGGGGACCCGATCCCGCTGCGTGGCGTCGCGCTGCCGTATTTTTTCGGCCGGAAATCAGACTTTAACGTGGCTGTTCGGCGCGGGCCCGCGGTGCCGACAAAACCGCCCGATGCGGACGTCCCGAGTGATCTTGCTGTCTGGCGCCGGACTGTACGAACTCTTGACGCGCGGCCTCGCTCTGTGCCGACGATCAGGCTCCGCGCCGTCCTCGTGCGCGTGAACCGGCCCCGCGCCGCCGTGAATCGGCCCTATGGCCGGAAGTCGCCCTCCGGTGGATCGAGGGCCCCGCGCGCCGCCGAATGCCGCAACTCCCC
The DNA here is from genome assembly GCF_040653315.1 of Streptomyces sp. NPDC047981. Lineage (NCBI taxonomy): Bacteria > Bacillati > Actinomycetota > Actinomycetes > Kitasatosporales > Streptomycetaceae > Streptomyces > Streptomyces sp. NPDC047981. The sequence goes on from NZ_JBEZNQ010000044.1 coordinate 53,578, forward strand.
CAGCGGCGTACAACAACGGACCGAGCGGCTCCGGTAGCTGCCGACTCCTCCCGAGGACTTCTACCCCTCGTTCATATTTTCTCCGTCTCTGCTTCACCGGCCCGTGTAGCCACCAGCGCCCAGCGCCGTGATTGTCATGCGCGCAGCTGTGAACGCGTGGTCGATTGTCGGCCACGCGTGGGGTCCGGGCGAAGGGGGCGGGTGTCGTGTCTCGGCCACGGTTTCTGTTTGTTTCCTGGGTGGACGTCGAAAGACGTCAGGCGCCGCACGAGTGGACGCCCGGCGATGTCGGGGCGGAGGCCGTGAGCTGGCGGCTCGTCGGGGCCAACAACCACGAACTCGGGCGCGGACCCGACCTCCACAGCGGTCACACCGCCTGCTGCGCGGCCGTACGGCGGCTGCGCGAGGGGCTCGACCGCGCGGTACCGCTCGTCACCATGGGCGCCACCACCGGCCTCTGGAGCTGGCAACTCGCCCTGGACGAGCGGTGCGTCGCCGTCGCCGCGCGGACCTTCCGCCGCCAGCGCGAGTGCCGCCACAGCCTGCAGCTCTTCCTCGCCGCCGCCGCCGAAGGCCAGCTCGCCGCGGGCGTCACCTACACCCGACGGCTGCGCGGGCTGCGGCTGCCCGACGCCGTCCGGGGGACCGCCTCGTGAGCACCGCCAGTCCGACCGCCGGCCCGACGCCCGGCCCCACCGTCACTCCCGCCGTCGCCCCGGACACCGACGTCCCGCGCCCCCGGTCCAAGGCCGGCGACCCCGCCGACCGGTTCTTCCGGGGCGGCGCGCGCGGCGCGGGTGCCGTCGTCCTGGTCACCATGACCCTGGTCGGCGTCTTCCTGAGCGTCCGCGCGGCCCAGGCCCTCGGCGACGCCGGCTGGTCCTTCGTGACCACCTCGGCCTGGGAGCCCGACTCCCACCGCTTCGGCATCGCCGCCGTGCTGCCCGGCACCGTGCTCATCGGCGTCACCGCGATCACCTTCGCCCTGCCGCTCGCCCTCGGCACCGCGCTCTACATCACCGAGTACGCGCCCCGCCGGCTGCGCCGGACCCTGGTCAGCCTCGTCGACCTGATGGCGGCCGTGCCCAGCGTGGTCTACGGCCTGTGGGGCTTCTTCTTCCTGCAGCCCCAGATCACCGGACTCGCCCGGTGGATCTCCACGTACTTCGGCTGGATCCCGGTCTTCGCCGTCGACGGCGCCGACCCGCGCGACCCGCTCGCGCCCGCCACCGTCTACACCTCCTCCACCTTCATCGCCGGGATCGTCGTGGCCCTGATGGTCACCCCCATCGCCTGCTCGGTGATGAGGGAGGCCTTCGCGCAGGCCCCGCCCGGTGAGCGCGAGGGCGCCTTCGCGCTCGGCGCCAGCCAGTGGGGGGTCATCCGCACCGTCGTCCTGCCCTTCGGCAAGGGCGGCATCATCGGCGGGACGATGCTCGGGCTCGGCCGCGCGCTCGGCGAGACCATCGCCGTCGTCATGATCATCTCGCCGGTCTTCTTCTTCCAGCCGCACATCCTGGAGAACGGCGCCAACTCCGTCTCCGCGCTGATCGCCCTGCGCTACGGAGCGGCCAGCCCGCTCGGGATGTCCGCGCTCATGGCGGCCGGCCTCTCGCTCTTCCTGATGACCCTCGTCGTCAACTTCATCGCGTCCTCCGTGGTCGCGCGCAGCCGGTCCGGAACGGGAGCCGACGCATGACCCTGACCACCGCCGAACCCGCGGCGACCGACGAGGTGCCGACCACGGTCACACCCGACGTCGTCCCGCACGGCCCCGGCGCGCCCGCCGAGACCCGCCGCGTCACCTCCTCGCTGCACGCCAAGGACGTCTTCGCGCTGGTCGGCTCGGGCGCCGCGGCGGTCGCCCTGACCGCCGTGGTCTTCGACCGGGTGCTGCCCTGGAACGCCCCGCTCGGCTTCACCGTCGTCACGTACCTGGCGTTCATGGCGCTGTACGCCGTCCTCGTCTCCCTCGACGAGAACGGCGCGACGGTCCGCGCCCGGCTCGCCCAGACCCTCGTGCACGCCCTCGCCGGACTGCTGCTCGCGGCGCTGCTCTTCATCGTCGGCTACGCGCTCTGGCGCGGGTACGAGGCGCTCGGCCATCTGAACTTCTTCACCGAGGACATGTCCGGCACCGGACCCCTCCAGCCGATCACCGACGGCGGCATGGTGCACGCCATCGTCGGCACGCTCCAGCAGATCGGCATCTCGCTGCTGATCACCGTGCCGCTGGGGCTCGCCTGCGCGGTCTTCCTCAACGAAGTGCCCGGCCGCTACGCGCGGTTCGTGCGCACCATCGTCGAGGCGATGACGGCGCTGCCGTCGATCGTGGCCGGTCTGTTCATCTACGCCACCGCGATCCTCGCGCTCGGCCTGGACAAGTCCGGCTTCGCCGCCTCGCTCGCGCTCTCGGTGATGATGCTGCCGATCATCATCCGGGCCGCCGACGTCGTCATCCGGCTGGTCCCCGGCTCACTGCGGGAGGCCTCGTACGCGCTGGGCGCCGGACAGTGGCGCACCGTGTGGACGGTGGTCCTGCCGACCGCCCGCTCGGGCCTGACCACCGCCGTCATCCTCGGCACCGCGCGCGGCATCGGTGAGACCTCCCCGGTGCTGCTCACCTCCGGCGCCGCGACCGGCCTCAACCTCAACCCCTTCGACGGACCGCAGACCTCGCTGCCGCTGGCCACCTTCACCCTGGTCGCCTCGCCCGAGAAGACCATGATCATCCGCGGCTTCGGCTGCGCGGCGCTGCTGATGGCGCTGGTCCTGCTGCTTTTCCTGCTCGCCCGGGTCATCGGCGGGCGCGGCCCCGGCCAGCTCAGCCGCCGCCAGCAGCGCCGAAGGGCCGCCGCCTCCCGCAAGGACGTGGAGCGGATGGGCTCCCGCCCTGTCGAGCCCGTCGCCGTCGGAGCCACCCCGCCGTCCCCGCCCCCGCCCACGGCCGGCTGACCACTCGCCGCCGCACCGTACGACCCGCCACCCCGATCAGGAGACCTCCATGTCCGGACGCCCCCCGGCGCTCCCCACGCGCGTGCTGCGGCGCACCCTGGCGGTGCTCGTCACCGCCCTCGCGCTGCTGGTGACCGGCGCCCTGCCCGCCGCCGCCGAGAGCTACGTACCGGTCTCCGGCGCGGGCTCCACCTGGAGCCAGAACGCCCTCGACCAGTGGCGGGCCAACGTCAAGCAGTACGGCATGACGGTCAACTACAACGGCACCGGCTCCTCCGACGGCCGCAACCAGTTCCGCAACGGCACCGTCGACTTCGCCGTCTCCGAGATCCCCTACGGCATCAACGACTCCGGTGTCGCCGACCCGCCGCCCTCGCGGAAGTTCAGCTACATGCCGATCGTCGCCGGCGGCACGGCCTTCATGTACAACCTGAGGATCGGCAACCGGCGGGTGACCAACCTCCGGCTCTCCGGCGAGAACGTCGCCAAGATCTTCACCGGCACCGTCACGATGTGGAACGACCCGGCGATCAAGGCCGACAACCCGGGCCTCGCCGCCGCCCTCCCGGCCCGCCGGATCGTCCCCGTGGTCCGCTCCGACGGCTCGGGCACGACGGCCCAGCTGACGACCTGGCTGAGCAAGAAGCACGCGGGCCTGTGGGACGCGTACTGCGCCAAGGCCGGCCGCCGCACCCCCTGCGGCCCGACCTCCAACTTCCCCGTCATCGGCGGCAAGGGCTTCGTCGGCCAGTCCGGCTCCAACGGCGTCTCCGGCTACGTCGCCCAGGACGGCAACCAGGGCACGATCACCTACGTCGAGTACTCGTACGCGGTCTCCACCACCGGATTCCCGGTGGCCAAGATCCTCAACGAGAAGGGCTACTACACCGAGCCCACCGCCCAGAACGTCGCGGTCTCGCTCACCAAGGCGGCCATCAACGCCGACCTCACCCAGCGCCTCGACGGGGTCTACAACTCGACCGACCCGCGCACCTACCCGCTCTCCAGCTACAGCTACATGATCGTCCCGACCGCCCTGGAGTCGAACTTCAACCCGCAGAAGGGCAAGTCGCTCGGCGCGTTCGCGTACTACTTCCTCTGCCAGGGACAGCAGTCGGTGGACCGGCTCGGCTACTCGCCGCTGCCCATCAACCTGGTCCAGGCGGGCCTGACGCAGGTCCGCCGGATCCCCGGGGTGGCCGCCGAGAGCATCGACATCAAGAAGTGCAAGAACCCGACGTTCTCCAGCGACGGCACCAACACCCTCGCCAAGTCCGCGCCGTACCCGCCCGCCTGTGACCTCAAGGGCGCCACCCAGTGCGACACCGGCACCGGCGGCAACAAGACCCCCACCAAGACCGGGGGTTCCTCGGGTGGCGGCTCGGCCACGGGCGGCTCCGGTGGCAGCGGCGGCGGTGCGACCGGCGGCAGCGGCGGTACGGCCTCCGGCGGCGGCGCGACCGGGGGAGCCACCGGGGGAGCGACCGGCGGCGCGGCCACCGCGGGCACGGCGGGCGCGGCCACGGCCGGTGCCGGCGGCGGTACGGGCGCGGCCACCGGAGGCGCGCTCGACCCCGACACCGGCCAGCCGATCGCGGCCGGGGACGCGGGCGGCTCCGGTGGAGGCGGCGACCTGTACGGCGTGCCGGTGACCACGGCCGCCGGCCTGGGCAGCGGGCTCCAGACCGCCCTGATGGTGCTCGGCGCCCTGCTCTTCCTCGGCATCACCGTCGGCCCGCCGCTGCTGCACCGGCGCCTGGCCGTCCGACGCACGGGGGAGGGCTCCCGATGACCCGCACGCGCACCCTCGGCGGCCGGTCCCGGCTGCGGCACCTCCTCGGCGCCCTCTGTCTGGTCCTGGTCCCCGTCGTCGCCACCGTCGGCACCGGCCTCGACCCGGCCGCGCCGCCCGCGTACGCCGCCACCGGCGACGACTCGCGGACGACCGTGTCCGGGAAGGGCGAGTTCGCCGACCTGAAGATCACCGTCAGCCAGACCCGCAACCTCGTCAACCAGGTCGTCAGGATTACCTGGACCGGCGGCGCGCCCACCGTCTCCGACACCGCGTACGCCGCCAACTACCTCCAGATCATGCAGTGCTGGGGCGACGAGCGCGGACCGGGCACCGACCAGTGCCAGTTCGGCGGCTCCTCCGCGCTCGGCGCGGGCGCGGGCAACCAGGCGGCCGGTGCGTACACCAACAGCCGGCAGCTGAACTACGGCGCGCACCTGAAGGACTCCGAGAACCAGCCGCTGCCGCCGCCCAGCCCCAGCGGCATCTCCTACGCGCCGTTCCGCTCGGTCACCGGCGACGAGGTCAGCCCGGGCAACTGGAACGAGTTCTTCGACGTCAACAGCACCAACGAGATCCCCTACGCCCGCACCAACGCGCGCGGCGAGGGCGAGGTCTACTTCGAGGCCCAGACCGGTGTCGAGGCCCCGGGGCTCGGCTGCGGCGACGCCACGGAGCAGCAGGGCGGCACGGTCACCGGCCGGGGCTGCTGGCTGGTGATCGTCCCGCGCGGCACCAGCGAGGTCGACCACAGCGCGTACACCTCCCAGTCCAGCGGCCAGCTGCAGTCCTCACCGCTCTCCCCGGCCAACTGGAAGCACCGCATCACCGTCCCGCTGGGCTTCGAGCCGATCGGCAGCCACTGCCCGATCGGCGCCGAGGAACGGGGCACGCTGGGCAGCGAGATGGCCGCCGAGGCCGTCACCCGCTGGCAGCCCGCGCTCTGCAGGACCGGAGCCAAGGCCATCTACGGCTACGCCCAGGTCCCCGACGAGACCGCGCGCGTCAAGCTGCTCTCCGGCAAGCCCGGTCTGGTCTTCGTCGGTGAGCACGCCCCGGTCACCACCCCGCGCGAGGCCCACCGCAAGCCCGTCTACGCGCCGGTCGCGCTCTCCGGCATCACCATCGGCTACTTCATCGAGAGCCAGGCCGCCTTCCGGGCCCCCGACGCGGTCAAGCAGCGCAACGGCACCCGGATGGGCACCCTGCGGCTGACCCCGCGCCTGGTCGCCAAGCTGCTCACCGAGTCCTACCGCGACGGCGTCTCCCGCTTCGCCGAGAGCGTCGCGAAGAACCCCGAGAACCTCGGCCGCGACCCGGAGTTCATCAGCCTCAACCCGGAGTACGCCGACCTGGACTTCGGCGGCAAGCTCGGCGACGCCCTCGTGCCGCAGCCGCTCGCCGACACCACCCGGCAGCTGTGGGCGTGGGTGGCGCAGGACCCGGCCGCCGCCGAGTTCCTGAAGGGCACGCCCGACAACCAGGGCGCGCACGGCGACCCCAAGAACGCGGGGACGACCGTCAACCCGCACTACAGGAACATCAAGCTGCCCGTCGACTCCTTCCCCAAGAGCGACCCGTACTGCCAGCCCTTCGACGACCGGCCCGACTTCCCCCTCTGCATCCAGGACAAGAAGCCGTACGCCACCGACATGCACGCCGCCGCCCGCGCGGCCGGGCGCGGCGACACCCTGGCCCGTACCTCCTGGGACCCGACCGCCACCCCGCCCGCGTACAAGAAGGACCCGCCGCAGCCGGCCGGTCAGCGGGCCGTGCTCGCCGTCACCGACACCGCGACCGCCGAGCGGTACGGGCTGCTGCGCGCCGAACTCCTGAACGCGGCGGGCAAGTTCGTGGCGCCCGACACGGCGTCCCTGACCGCCGCGGCGAACGCCCGCAAGCCGGGCACCGACGGGGTGACCGTGCCGGACCCGGCCACCAGGAACCCGGCCGCCTACCCGCTCACCGTCGTCACCTTCGCCGCCACCGTGCCCGCCGACCTGACCCCCGCCGAGGGCCGTGACTACGGCACCCTGCTGACCTACGCGGCCGGCGCGGGCCAGACCCCCGGGGTCGCCTCCGGCACCCTGCCGCACGGCTACGCCCCGCTGCCCGATGCCCTGCGCGCGCAGACCCGCAAGGTCGCCCAGCAGGTCACCACGCAGGCGGGCAAGAACCCGTCGGCGACCACGCCCGCGCCGGGCACGGGCGACGGCGGCACGTCCGGCGACGGCGGGGCCGGCGGTTCCGACGGCGCGAGCGGCGGTACGGGCGGGACGGCCGGCGGGCCCGGTACGGGGTCCGGCGGCGTGGCCGCGGGCGGGACGCAGGCCACGACCGCCCCGAGCGCGAGCCCCGGTCAGGTCGTCGCGCCGCCGGTCACCGGCAATCCCTCGCCGGGAGCGCCCGCCGCGTCCGCCCTGGGCGACCCGACCCCCGGCTGGGCCGTCGGCTTCGTCCGGAACGCCCTGCTCATCTGTCTGATCGTCGGCGCGGTGGCGGCCTTCACGGGCCCGCTGCTGCCGCGCTACCTGCCGCGTCTGCTGGCGGCCGCACGCACCCGACTGAGGAGGTGATGCCCGAAAACGTCTGATTCGTCCGCGCCAACGGAAGTCCTGCACACGCGCCCCGGGCACCACCCGGTGCGCAGCCTAGCTGAGGAGAACCCCCAGTGAACAAGAAGAAGACCGGCCTCGCGCTCGCCGCGGCGGTGCTCGCGGCAGTCACCGTCGGCAGTGGCCTCGCCTCCGCCGACCCGGCCGGCCCCCCGCAGTACCGCGTGCTCTCCGGTGTCGGCTCCGACACCACCCAGGACGTCATGAACGGCCTGGCCGACGTCGTCATGGTGAACGGCCAGAAGGCCATCGGCTCCTACGACGCCACGGGCTCCGCCACCATCACCACCAAGAACCCGGCGACGAACCCGAACTGCACCATCGCGCGCCCCAACGGCTCCGGCGCCGGGCGTACCGCGCTCCTGAACTCGCTCCAGGCCGGCAACGGCTGCCTCGACTTCTCCCGCTCCTCCTCGCTGAGCCTGGGCGCGGCCAACCCGGGTCTGACGTACGTGCCGTTCGCGATCGACGGCGTCACCTACGCCATCACGCCCGGCTCGTCGATCCCGCGCAAGCTGACGCTGACGGACCTCAAGGCCATCTACCACTGCGACCCCGCCTACGTGGGCGCCGGACCGAACTACGACATGACGGTCTACCTGCCGCAGGCCGGTTCCGGCACGCGCTCCTTCTGGGTGTCGCAGATGGGCATCACCGAGGCCGACGTGGTCGCGGGCGTCTACCCCTGCGTCAAGGACAAGAAGGGCACCGCCCCGGTCCAGGAGCACGACGGCCGCGTCCTCGACGACAAGTCGATCGTGCCGTTCTCCATCGCGCAGTACCAGTCGCAGTCCTCGCAGACCATCGCCGACCTGCGCGGCCGGGCCATCCTCGGCACCGTCGACGGCCTGTCGCCGACGGTCCTCAACAGCGGCTTCGGCGTGAAGCGCGATGTCTACAACGTCATCCCGACCAGCAAGGTCGCCACCTCGCCGTGGAGCGACGTCTTCGTCGGCCCCGACTCCGGCATCTGCAAGCAGACCGCCGTGATCAACACCTACGGCTTCGCGACCAACCCGAACTGCGGCGACACCACCAAGCAGACCCCCTGATCAGGAGCCTGACGTGCTGAAGAACAGAATCTCCCGGGCCCTCGCCCTCGGTGTCGCCGCCGTCACCACCGCCTTCGCGGCCGGTCTGGCGACCGCGGGCGCGGCGTACGCGGCGCCGATCGGCACCCTCGACATCACCCCCGCCACCGGCGCGGACACCAGCGGCATCTCCTTCACCACCTCGGGCGCCTGCCCGGCGAACGCCACCAACGTCCTGGTGAAGGTGGAGGGTTCCGGCTTCCCGGCGGGCGGCCTGAACGTGGTCGGCAACTCGCCGATCACCACCTACCCGACTGCGGGCAACGGCGGCATGGTCATCCCGCTGACGTCCACCATGCGCGACTACGCCTCCCAGGCGGGCTTCACCACCCTCCAGGGCAAGTACGACTTCACCGTCATCTGCCGGACCGCGTTCAACGGCACCAGCCTCGGTGACTTCACCGGCGCCATCTGGTTCACGTCCAACACGACGTACCAGGCCAACGACCCGGCCGTGAAGACGGACACCAGCACCTCGCTCGCGGTCACCCCGGCCGGACCGGCGCAGGTCGGCACCGCCGTCACGCTGACCGCCACGGTCACCCCGTCCGGCGCCCCCGGCACCGTGCAGTTCAAGGACGGCTCCGCCGACCTCGGCACCCCGGTCACGGTGACCGGCGGCGTCGCGGCGCTGACCACGAGCAACCTCACGGCGGGCACGCACGCGCTGACCGCCGTGTTCACGCCGTCCAACGCCTCGTACAACGGCTCGACCTCGTCGGCCGTCTCCTACCAGGTCGACCCGGCCGCGGCCACGCAGACCACGACGGCCCTCGCGGTCTCCCCGGCGGCGAGCACCCCGCAGTACAGCCCGGTCACCCTCACCGGCACGGTCTCCCCGGCCGGCGCGGCAGGCTCGATCAAGTTCACCGACACCGTCGGCGGCGCCACCACCCCGCTCGGGACGGTCCCGGTCGTGGGCGGCACCGCCACGCTCACCACCTCCAGCCTGCCGGCCGGTCCGCACTCCTTCACCGCCGTCTTCGTCCCGGCCGACCCGGCCCGGTACACCGGCTCCGACTCCGCCGCGATCCCATACACGATCGGCGCGTTCGCCGGCGTGACCGCCTCGGAGACCATCACCACCACCGTCAACGCCGGCGCGCTCGTCATCAGCGTCGACAACCCGCAGGTCACCCTGCCCTCGCCGGTCCTGAACAACGACGGTGACCTGCTCACCACCGCCGGTGCCCTCAGCCCGGTCACGCTGACCGACACCCGCGCAGGCAACCCCGGCTGGACCGTCAGCGGCCAGGTCGCCGACTTCTCCGACGGCGCCACGCACACCATCAACGGTCAGAACCTCGGCTGGTCCCCGAAGGTCGTCGACAAGGCGCCCGCGCAGACCGTCACCCCCGGTTCCGCCGTCCCCGCGGCGAACGGCGCCGCCCCCGGCGACGCGGGCACGGCCGGCCTGAAGGCCGCCCGCACCCTCGCCAACGGCACCGGCCTCGGCACCGCGCACATCGGCGCCGACCTGGCCCTGAACGTCCCGACCTCCACGACGGCCGGCACGTACACCGCCACGCTCACCCTCACCGCCATCTGATCCAGGCGTGAGTTCCGGGGCGGAGCCGCGCCGCGCACGGCCGCGAGACCCGAACCACCCGCCGCGCGCCCGGGGTTCCGCCCCGCCCCTGACCTCTGGAGAACCGTCATGACCGCTCACCGCCCGCTCCGACCGGCCGGAACCCTCGGAACCCTCGGCCTGTTGCTCCTGCTCTTCCTCACGCTGCTGCCGGCCGGTCCGGCCGCCGCCGCCGAAGGCCCCAAGGACAGGAAGGCCGTCTTCGGCGTCCAGCCCGCGGGCCCCGAGAAGCCCGACCAGCGGCCCCACTTCTCGTACGGGGTCACCGGCGGCGCGGCCGTCCGCGACCAGATCGCGCTCTGGAACTACGGCTCCGAGCCGCTGACCCTCGCCGTCTACGCGAGCGACGCCGTCAACACCGTCGACGGCGGCTTCGACCTGCTCGCCGCCGACAAGAAGCCGACGGACACGGGCAGTTGGATCAAGCTGGCGAAGAACCAGGTGACGGTGAAGCCCAAGAGCCACGTCATCGTCCCCTTCACCCTGACCGTCCCCGCCAAGGTCACCCCCGGCGACCACACCGGCGGCATCGTCGCCTCGCTCTCGGGCACCGGCAAGGACGCCGAGGGCAACCAGGTCCGGCTCGACCAGCGGGTCGGCGCCCGCGTCTACCTCCGGGTCGCGGGGGCGATCAAGCCCGAGCTCACCGTGGAGAACGTCCGCGCCGAGTACCACGGCACCCTCAACCCCTTCGGCACCGGCTCGGCCACCGTCACGTACACCGTCCGCAACAGCGGCAACGTCCGGCTCGGCGCCCGCCAGGCCGTCCGCGTCAACGGGATCTTCGGCTCCTCGGTCACCGCCAAGGGCGTCCGCGACCTCGGCGAGCTGCTCCCCGGCAACGCCCTGACGGTCACCGCCGAGGCCGACGGGGTGGCCCCGCTCGTGCACGCCTCCGCCGTCGTCTCCGTGCAGCCCGTCGCGACCCGGGAGGGCGTCGACCCCCGGCTGCCCTCGCTGACCCGGACCGTCTCGATCTGGGCGGTGCCCTGGACGTTCCTCGCGCTGCTGCTGCTCCTCGTCGCGGGCTTCCTGTGGCGGCGCCGACGGCGGCGTACGGACCGGCGCGTGGCGGCCGCGGAGACGGACCGGGCCCGGCAGGACACCCGCGCGCACCCCGAGACCCCCGAGACCCCCGACAAGGAGCTCATCGTGCAGTTCACCCGCCTCCTCACCCGGCGGACCGCGGCCGGCGCCGCCGCCGCCGCGGCGGTGGTCCTCGCCGGTGTCGGCGTCCTCACGGTGCCGACCGCCTCGGCCGCGCCGCTGGGCACGGCGAAGGTCAACCCCGCCACCGGTACCGACGAGACCAGCATCGACCTGACCACCTCGGCCGCCTGCCCGGCTCCCGCCACCAACGTCCTGGTGAAGGTGGCCGGCAAGGGCTTCCCCGCCGAGGGCAAGAACGTGGTCGGCAACTCGCCGCTCACCACGTACCCGAAGGACCCGAACGGCGCCGGCTTCATCGTGCCGCTGACCATGACCATGCGGGACTACGCCAACGAGGCCGGGTTCACGACGCTGGAGGGCCGGTACGACCTGACGGTGGTGTGCCGCAAGGCCTTCGGCTCGGAGACCTTCGGCGAGTTCACCGGCTCCGTCTGGTTCACCTCCGACACGGTCTACCAGGACACCGACCCGGGCGGCACGCCCACGGGCACCCCCTCGGGCACCCCCTCCGGGACCCCGTCCGGCACGCCCTCCGGCACTCCGTCGACCACGGACACACCCACCCCGACCGACACCGGCTCGCCCTCGGCGACCGCGACCGAGGGCGACACGGTCGGCGTCTCCACCAGCATCCCGCCCAGCACGGCGGCGCCCACCACCACCGATCCCGCGTCCTCCGGTTCCTCCGGCGCGGGCGGCTCCTCCGGTTCGGGCGGCGGCGACGGTGGCGGCCTCGCCGACACCGGCACCGACCCCGTCGTGCTCGGTCTGCTCAGCGCCCTCCTGGTGGCCGTCGGCGCCCTCGCCGTCCGCTGGGCCCGCAGGCGCGGACTGATCACCTTCGGCAGCAACTGACGCGACGACCGACGTACGGAGCACACGCCATGACAGCCACCTCCACCCCGGTGGACGTGCGTCCCGTCCCCGCCGGGCCGGAGGCGCCGAGCGCTTCCCCGGCCCGCCCCGGACACGCACCCCGCACCAGCCCGCTGTGGGCCGTCGGCGGCGCGCTGGCCATCCTCGGCGCGCTGCTCCTCGGCTTCGTCGCCCAGGTCGGCCCGCTCGGGCACCTGAAGCACGAGCGGGACCGCCGTGTCGGCTACGCCGAGGTCCGCGGCTCGCTGGCCAACGCCACCACGCCCATCGGCGCGGACACCGAACCGGGCACGCCGATGGCGCTGCTGACGATCCCGCAGCTCGGCGTCAAGGAGGTCGTCCGCGAGGGCACCTCCGCGGAGGTGCTGGCCTCGGGACCCGGCCACCGGCGCGACACCGTGCTGCCCGGCCAGGCCGGCGCCAGCATCCTGATGGGCCGCAAGGCGGGGTACGGGGGGCCGTTCGGGCACCTCGCGGACCTTCAGGGCGGGGAGACCTTCACGGTCACCACCGGGCAGGGCGACCACACCTACCGGGTGAGCGGCGTCCGGCGCGAGGGCGACCCGCAGCCGCCCGCGCTGCAGCCGGGGACGGGCCGGCTCACTCTCATGACCGCCACCGGCGACGCGTACCGTCCTGCCGGGGTCGTCCAGGTCGACGCGGACCTGATCTCGGCGCCGCAGCCGGGCGTGGCCCCCGCGTTCCGCTTCGGCAAGGTCCCCGCCGACGAACTCCCGCTCGCCGGGCAGCCCTCGTCGTGGCTGCCGTTCGTCCTCTGGTCGCAGGCCCTGCTCCTCGCCGCCGCCGCGCTGGTCTGGGCACGCTCCCGGGTGCCCCGCGCGCACGTCTGGCTGGTCGGCTTCCCCGTCCTGGTCGCCCTCGCCCTCGCGGCCGGCGACCAGGCAGCGCTCCTCCTCCCCAACCTCCTGTAAGGACAGTCGTGGCCTCCCACCTGGACGCACGTTCCATCTCCGCCTGGTTCGGTACCCACAAGGTCCTCAACCGCGTCTCGCTGACCATGCCCGCGGGCCGGGTCACCGCGCTCATCGGCCCCTCGGGCTGCGGCAAGTCGACGTTCCTGCGCATCCTGAACCGGATGCACGAGCTGATCCCCGGCGCCGAGCTCGCCGGCGAGGTGCTCCTGGACGGCGACGACATCTACGCGCGCGGGCGCCGGCTCACCGAGGCCAGGCACCGGATCGGCATGGTCTTCCAGAAGCCGAACCCGTTCCCGGCGATGTCGGTGTACGACAACGTCACCGCCGGGCTCAAGCTGACCGGCACCCGGATCGCGGCGGCCGACCGGGACGACCTGGTCGAGGAGTGCCTGACCAGGGCGGGGCTGTGGAAGGAGGTCAAGGACCGGCTGCGGCAGCCCGGCGGCGCGCTCTCCGGCGGCCAGCAACAGCGGCTCTGCATTGCCCGCTCGCTGGCGGTCCGGCCGCGGATCCTGCTGATGGACGAGCCGTGCTCGGCGCTCGACCCGACCTCGACCCGGCGCGTGGAGGAGACCATCCGTGACCTCGCGGACGAGGTCACGATCGTCATCGTCACGCACAACATGCAGCAGGCGGCCCGCGTCTCCGACCAGTGCGCCTTCTTCCTGGCCGAGCAGTCCACCCCCGGCATGATCGTCGAGCACGGTCCGACGGAGGCCATGTTCGGCAGCCCCCGCGACCCGCGCACGGCGGACTACGTGGAGGGCCGCTTCGGCTGAGCACAGGAGACACGCCCGAGGGCCCGTACGCGTCGGGGGACGCGTACGGGCCCTCGGGCGTGTCCGGGACCAGGATCACTCGACGACGAGCTCGACCTGGATGTTGCCGCGGGTGGCCTTGGAGTACGGGCAGAAGGCGTGGGTCTTCTCCAGGAGCGCGTGCCCCGGCTCGCCCTGCAGGTGGTCGGGGAACTCGGCGCGCATGACGACCGCGAGGCCGAAGCCGCCGTCCGTCTCGTCCTTGCCGATGGAGACCTCGGCGGTGATCGAGGCATCCGCGATGTCGATCTTCTCCTGGCGGGCCACGAGGGCCATCGCGCTCGCGAAGCAGGCCGCGTACCCGGCGGCGAAGAGCTGCTCGGGGTTGGTGCCCTGACCGTTGCCGCCGAGCGCCTGGGGGTGGGCGAGGGGTAGGTCGATGTGGCCGTCGGAGCTGACGGCGCGGCCCTCGCGGCCGTTGGCGGTGGCGACGGCGGTGTAGATCGCGTTCATGGAGTCCTCGTTCCGTTCCGGGTGCGGTGCGGTCGGTGTCTGCGGTAAACCGTAGCGTGCAATTCAATTGTGCACAACTCAATCGCTCGCGAGGTGCTGTCCCGTACCCTGGAGTCATGGCGACGCTCGACACCACCCCCGGCCTCGACACCACCCCCGGCACGGACCCGGACGCGGAGTTCCTCCGGCTCGACCACCAGATCTGCTTCTCGCTGCACGCCGCGACCCGCGCCTTCAACGGCGTCTACCGCGCCGCGCTCAAGGACCTCGGGCTCACCTACCCCCAGTACCTGGTCATGCTCGTGCTCTGGGAGCACGGCGAGCTGCCGGTCAAGCGGATCGGCGAGCACCTGCGACTCGACTCCGGAACGCTGTCGCCGCTGCTCAAGCGGCTGGAGGCGGCCGGCTACGTCGAACGCAGGCGCAGCCCCGAGGACGAGCGCTCGGTCACCGCGCGCCCCACCGGGGCCGGGGTCGCGCTCCGCGAGCAGGCCCTCGGCGTGCCCAGGCGGATCGCCGCCGCCACCGGCCTCGACCTGGCGGAGATCAGCGACTTGCGCGGCCGGCTCGCCACGCTCGCCGCCCGCCTCGACGCCGCCGACCCGGAGGCCCTGGGCGGGCCGGCGTAGCGCGGAGGGCGGCGCCCGCCGGGGTGCGGGGGCGGTGGGGGTACGGGAACGTGGCTGGGGAGCCCGACCGCCCGGACCACCGCCCGTACCACCGAACGGAAGCCCGATGGAGTACGTCACCCTGAGCAACGGCGTCCGGATGCCGATCCTCGGCTTCGGCGTCTACCAGATCCCGCCCGAGCAGACCGAGCAGGCCGTCACCGACGCCCTCGCCGTCGGCTACCGGCTGCTCGACACCGCCGCCGCCTACGGCAACGAGGAGGCCGTGGGGCGCGCCATCCGGGCCAGTGGCATCCCGCGCGAGGAGCTGTTCGTCACCACCAAGCTCTGGGTCCAGGACGCGCCCGCGCAGCAGAACGCCGAGCGCGCGCTCGCGGCCTCCCTGGGCCGGCTCGGCCTCGACCACGTCGACCTGTACCTGATGCACCAGCCCTTCGGCGACGTGTACGGCCAGTGGCGGGCCATGGAGAAGGCGAACCGCGAGGGCCTGGCCCGGGCGATCGGCGTCGCCAACTTCTACCCCGACCGGCTGCTCGACCTCCTCCTCCACAACGAGATCACGCCCGCCGTGAACCAGATCGAGACCCACCCCTTCTTCCAGCGCGCCGCCGACCAGGCCCTCATGCGCGAACACGGGGTGCAGATCCAGTCCTGGGGCGGGTTCGCCGAGGGCCGGAACGACCTGTTCAGCCACCCCCTGCTCAGCCGGATCGGCGCCGACCACGGCAAGTCCGTCGCCCAGGTGGTGCTCCGCTGGCTGATCCAGCGCGAGGTCGTCACGATCCCCAAGTCGGTCCGCGCCGAGCGCATGGCGGAGAACTTCGCCGTCTTCGACTTCGAACTCGCCGACGACGAGATGGCGGCCATCTCCGGCCTCGACACCGACCGCTCCCTCTTCTTCGACCACCGCGACCCGGCCGCCGTGGCCCGCCTCGGCACGGTCCGGGTGGACTGAGCCGAGACGGGCGACGTCGGCCGGGCGGCATCGGGCGGCATCGGGCGCTAGGGCCTGTCCGGCGGATCAGGGCCGGGGCCGCGGCGCCTGGCACGGCACCTCGCCGCGTTGCCGAAACGCCCCGATAGCTCCGCTATCGAGACGCTCCGGCGCCTTGCGATGCACCG